>JBAYWA010000050.1:0-8352 GCA_041674325.1 Melioribacteraceae bacterium
CCTCGGACATTTTGTGCTGACGGGGGGAGAAATTGTAGCCCTGGCAATAATCGATTCGGTCGTAAGACTAATACCGGGAGTTCTGAATGACAGCGAATCGGCGCTGAATGATTCTCTGATGGACGGGGAATTTATTGAAGCGCCTTATTATACACGTCCCGCGGAATATAAAGGGATGACGGTGCCGGATGTATTATTATCCGGTCACGAAAAAAATATTAAAGATTGGAAAGAAGCTCAGTCGAAAGTTTTAACTGAAAAATGGAAAAAAATAAATAGCATGGAGTAGGCAGTAATGGACAAATTCAAAGTATTAACAGAAGATCAAATGCGCTCAGATTTCCCCGCTTTTAAAACTGGGGACCATATCCGCGTGCATGTACGGGTTATTGAGGGTGACAAGGAAAGAATCCAGCCGTTTGAAGGCGATGTAATAAGCATCAGAGGTACAGGATTAAGCAAAACTTTCACCGTCCGCAAAATCGCAAGCGGTGTCGGCGTCGAAAGAATATTTTCCTACAATTCTCCTAAACTTGCAAAAGTGGAGATTGTTCGGGAAGGTAAAGTTAGAAGAGCAAAACTTTTCTATCTCAGAGAACTTTCCGGTAAAGCTGCCCGTATCAAAGATAAAAACCAGAAATAGCTTTTTTTATCTGTTTTAAGCCCCGCAACGGCGGGGTTTTTTATTTTTAAAAATGAGATTTTATGAAATTGATTATGCCGAAGAACATCTATTCTTCGATATTTAATTCACAGCTGGAAAAAGTAGACGGTATCGGGATCTTATACAACCAGTCCTCGTTACTGAGCAAGGATCTGGAATTTAATACATCCGCAATTGCCCTCATACCCTCTCTTGATCTGATTAATCACAGAAATTTATTTGTTTCAAATAAATTCGCGGTTTCCTTCGACGGCACCCTTTCTAATTCATTCTTATTTTTTGAAGAGGGGGAGAGAGACGTCAAAAAATTATACCTGCGGGGAGACATCTCTATGAATGAGATTCTGCTTGCTAAAATTCTATTCTCTGAACGTTACTCCGTTGATCCTGAGATCACTCTTGACCCCGCTACTACGCCGGAAGAGGGGAGAGATTATATAATTTCAGGCGATGAAAACTTTTTACGTGCAAATTATGAGAGGGGAATAAGTCTTGCAGATGAGGTTTCGGAATTACTCGACTTTCCTTATGTGAATTTCCTATTCGCCTCGCCTGATAAAGAAGCGCTTCAAAAATTCAATGAGTCGGTCGGCCCTGTGGATATCGTCATCGATGAGCAGATAGGAGATATATTGGGAAAGCTTAGTTACGGTCCGGAAGTAAATAAATTCATGATGGATAATCTCGGCTCCCTTTATTATGATATGACAGAAAATGAGATGAGCGCGGTGAATGAATTGATGAGATTGCTCTTCTATCACGGAATAATTGATGATATGTTTGACGTGAAGTTTGTGTAATAAAAAACCCTGGAGGCATAACCGCAGCCACCAGGGTTTGATGAGATTTAATTAATTTCACTTCTCGTTTACGCAGTTCAATACTTTGCCTGATTTTTTGTATCCCATAATAATATTTACTGTCTCTTCGGCAACCGCATCCTGTGCCTGCTCCGTTGATGCGCCGATATGATGAGTAACGTAAATTCCCTCAATATTCTGGAGTTTGGAAGCAACTGTCCCGTCTTTTCCTTCAGGTTCGCCTTTGAATACATCAACGCCGGCTGCTATCCCTTTTTCCTTCACGGCTTTTATGAGAGCGTCTTCATCAATAACGTCGGCGCGGGAGGTATTGATAATCATGGCTCCTTTCTTCATTAGCCCGAATAATTTATCATTGAACATCCCTTTTGTCTGGGGGTTGGCCGGAACGTGCAGGGTTATTACATCTGACATGGAAATTAATTTCTCCACGTCATCAATATATTCTATCCCCAATCCTTCTGATTTGAAAACATCGAATCCGATCACTTTCATCCCGAATGCCTGCGCGCGCTTAGCAATCTCCTTGCCTATATTTCCGACGCCGATTATACCAAGTGTTTTGCCGTAGAGGCCTTCTGCTTTAGAATATTTTGCCTTGTTCCATACGCTGTTGCCGAAATCTTTCACATTATCCGGTATTTTTCTGTCGAGTGATATGATCAATCCCATAGCCAGTTCAGCGACCGCAATAGAATTTTTACCGGGTGTATTGGAAACTGAGACCCCCTTAGCAGTGGCAGCCGCTACATCAATATTATTGTATCCGGATCCTGCACGGATTACAATTTTCAAATTGGTCGCCGCATTGATTGCAGATGCGTTGACATTAGTAGAACGAACAACGATAAACTCCGCATCCTTCACCAGATCAGGGATATCATTTTCTCCCGCCTTCGGTTCATAAACAATTTCAAATCCCGAATCTCTCAGAGTTTGAATATGGTTTTCAGGAAATTTGTCTGCGATTAATACTTTCATTTTTTAATCCTTTTTTCAGTTTAATTTATTTAAGCATCGGAATTTTTATCGAGAATTTTTTCGCGTTATCAATCGCCTGCTGGTATCCCGCGTCCGCGTGGCGCACAATTCCCATTCCGGGATCATACGTTAATACTCTTTCGAGACGCGCTTCAGCTTCTTTAGTGCCGTCGGCGACTACCACCATTCCGGCGTGGATTGATTTGCCTATTCCGACACCGCCGCCATGGTGAAGCGATACCCAGCTCGCGCCTCCTATCGCATTCAGCATAACATTAAGTATCGGCCAGTCTGCAATAGCGTCGCTTCCGTCTTTCATTGCCTCGGTTTCTCTGTTGGGTGAGGCGACGGAACCGCAATCCAGATGATCTCTCCCTATAACTATCGGGGCGCTTACTTTTCCATCAGCGACCAGTTTATTGAAAATTTTTCCCATTTTGGCCCGTTCGCCGTATCCGAGCCAGCAGATCCTTGCCGGCAGTCCCTGAAAGTGCACTTTTTCCTGAGCCAGTTTGATCCATCTCAGAAGGGCTTCATTTTCCGGAAAAGTTTCGATGATAGCTTTATCAGTCTCAAAAATATCCTTCGGATCTCCGCTTAAGGCAGCCCATCTGAACGGCCCCTTGCCGTCGCAGAATAGGGGACGGATATACTCCGGAACGAAGCCGGGTATATCGAACGCATTTTCTAGGCCGTTCTCCTTGGCTTCTCCCCTTATGTTGTTTCCGTAATCGAATGCTATTGAACCGCGCGCCTGAAATTCGAGCATTGCTTTTACGTGTTCAACAATAGTTTTCTTCGATAATTCGATATATTTTTTTGAATCCTTTTTACGAAGAATTAAAGCTTCCCCAAAGCTCATTCCCATCGGCACATACCCATTAAGAGTGTCATGCGCGGAGGTCTGATCAGTGATTATATCCGGAGTAATATTTCGTTTTAAAATTTCAGGAAGTACTTCCCCGGCGTTGCCGATTAGTCCGACAGAAAGTGCCTTCTTATTCTCCTGTGCGTCAAGAACAAGTTTAAGTGCCTCATCAAGATCGGCGGTCATCACGTCAAGATATCCTGTCTCGATTCTCTTCTGGATTCGTGTCCGGTCCACGTCGATTCCGAGAAATGCCGCTCCGTTCATGGTAGCGGCTAACGGTTGAGCGCCGCCCATACCGCCCAATCCGGCTGTTATAAGGAGTCGTCCGCTCAGAGAGCCCCCGAAATGCTGTCGGGCGCATTCAGCGAACGTTTCGTAAGTCCCCTGAAGAATTCCCTGGCTCCCAATATAGATCCAGCTTCCCGCGGTCATCTGGCCGTACATTGTAAGACCGAGGTTATCCAGTCTCCGGAATTCATCCCAGGTAGCCCAATCTGGGACCAGCATGGAATTTGAGATAATGACTCTAGGGGCGTTTTCGTGAGTCTTGAAAACAGCCACCGGTTTTCCGGATTGCACAAGGAGAGTCTCGTCATTCTCAAGATTTTTGAGAGAAGAGATAATTGCGTTATAAGAGTCCCAGTTGCGGGCCGCTTTGCCGGATCCGCCATATACAATCAGATCCTCCGGACGCTCTGCAACATCGGGATCCAGATTATTCATCAGCATTCTCATTGCTGCTTCCTGAATCCATCCTTTGCAGCTGATTACATTGCCTGTCGGTGCTTTGATAATATTTTTCATAATTTTTATTAATCAGTAAAGTGATTTTGCAATAATTTATCGTATTGTGAATAAGCGGATTTGTAAAACCAGCGCTTCAAAAAGAATCCTTTGCCGGCCTGTTTTTTCATATGGTCAACATTTTCCTTTAAGCGGAAAACAAGTTTGGTCTTCTCATCTTTTGTTAATTTGATTTCATCCGTTCCCGCGTTTAATTTATCTATTACCGAATTAAACGATTTTAAGTCGGCAAAAAAACGTTCGTCGCTCGTCATCTGTTTTAAAATTGTCTTGCAGAATGTAGTAAGAATCTTTCTCTCATTCTGATCCAGCTGGTATGAGTAATTCTTGAATAATGGTTTTGCCATGGTAGAAATTTTCCTTTTAGGTATTATGCATTCAATGAAAGAAGTTTTTCGCGCATCTTCTGATAGCCCGGTTTTATCACGTTGTAAATGTAGGGGAGTCTTTCCTTATACGGAATGAATGACGATTTCATTGCGTTTATATTCAGTTTTTCCACATCATCGAGCGTAAGTCCGAACATCTTGCTGGCGGTTACATATTCTTTTGTAAGAGTCGTATCGCTCATTAGGCGGTCGTCGGTATTTAAGAATACTCTGAATTTTTCTTTATACAGTTTGATGAACGGATGATTTTCCAGTTTATCTATGGCTCCTGTATGTACATTGCTTAAAAGATTTATCTCTAGAGGAAGCCTGGTATCCAGTATATATTGAGCAAGCTGACCAAGTGCTAAAACATTTCCCTGAGGATCAAATACCATATCCTCAATCAACCGCGTCGCGTGACCGATACGGTGAGCACCGCAGATCTGTATTGCCTGCCATATAGATTCCTTGCCGAATGCTTCACCCGCGTGGATTGTTATATTAAAATTTTCCCGTTTAATAAACTGGAAGGCGTCCAGATGTTTTTTAGGAGGATATCCGCCCTCTTCTCCCGCAAGGTCAAATCCTACTACACCGCTCCGTCTGAAATTAACCGCAAGCTCCGCAATTTCGAGTGTATTTTTCATATTTCGCATTCCGCACAGAATCAATCCAAAACCAACCCCAAAATCCCTCTTTCCCTTCTCAAGTCCCTCGAGCACCGCAGTAATAATATCCTCGTACCATAGACCCTTTGAGGTATGAAACACAGGCGCAAAGCGGGTCTCTACGTAACATACATTATCTTTGTACATATCTTCCATCATCTCATAAGCTATTCTGGTCAGTCCCTCCTTAGTCTGCATTACGGCGCATGTGTGCTCAAATCCCTGCAGATATTCTACAAGATTTCCTTTATTTGCGCCCCGGTGAAACCACTCCGCTAGCTCTCCGCCGTCGGATGTGGGGAGTTTCGTATATTTTAGTTCTTTTGCAAGTTCAATTATTGTCTGGGTTCTCAGTCCCCCGTCAAGATGGTCGTGAAGAAGTACTTTAGGAACACCTTTAATTATCTCATCTTTATTCATTTTATTTTCCTTTTCCTTTGATTCAAAATTATCCTTTTGCGTTCCGAAAATCAATTAACACAAGTTTGCATTAAATAAGAGTTGAGGGCGGTATGATACGGTAATTTCACCTTGACTTCACATTCCTAAAATGGTTATTTTTGTGCAAAATTTTATAGATTTTATCAATCCAAGGAGAATAAATGAAAAAAGTACTTATCAGCTTAAGCATCCTAAGTATGGTTTTGGGTTTTACCGCATTTGAATGCGCGTCGGCAGAAATGACGGGTGCCAAGATGTATATTAACCAGAAGCAATTTGTTAAAGCTAAAGAGATGCTTCTAAAAGAAGTTCAAAAAAATCCTAAAAGTGATGAAGGCTGGTTTTTACTCGGCGGTCTTTATAGCGAAGAGGGTAATATTCCGGAAATGCTCAAATCTTTTGATAATTCATTGGCAATAAGCAAAAAATTTGAAGCACAGATTATCGATTACAAAAAATACACATGGCAAACTTCATTCAATAAGGGTGTCGGATTTTTCAATAGTGCGGTCAAGACTACACAGGCCGACAGCATGAAAATATTTTTTGCAAAGGCGATTGAACAATTCAATAATTCCATCGCATGTCAGCCCGATTCCACAATCGGCTACGAGAACGTTGCGGCTTCTTATCTGAATATGGGTGATACAGATGCATCTATTCCTGTTTTGGAAAAATTAGTATCACTCGGCAAACCGGCTTTCGCTTTTTCAAGATTAGGACAGATTTTCCTTATGAAAGGCTCTGCTTTGATGGATACTTTCTATTCATCAAAAAATGCTGCCGATAGTGTTAAAGCTATAGAATGGTATGATAAAGCAGTATCTGTTCTGGAAAAGGGAAGAGTTAAATATCCTGCTGATTCCGAGATCCTGCTTCAGTTAGGCAATGCATATTATTCATCCAACAAGTTGGACGTTGCAATGGCATCATTCAAGTCTCTGGCAGAGAAGAGCAATGCATCCGTAGAGATTAAATATGCTTACGGCGTTGTTCTCCTGAAATCTAAAAAGTATGCTGAGGCCGTGGGAGTTCTTGAGGAAGTTGTCAAAATTGAACCGGAAAATCTTGATGCTAACTATAATTTAGCGGCTACATATATCAGCTGGGGCAACGATCTGAGAGATGAAGCCATCAAGAAAGAAAGTAATGATAAATCATTCCTTGAAAAATACAAAGCAGCTGTTCCGTATCTCGAAAAATATCTCCAGGTTAAACCTAGCGAGGGAAGAGTTTGGATCAGTCTTGGACAGGTTTATGCGAATCTCGGAATGAAGGATAAAGCAGAAGAGGCGTTTAAGAAGGCCGAACAATACAAGTAATTCCATATTAAATTGAATTTAAACCCACAATCCCTTATTTAGGGGCTGTGGGTTTTTTATGAATAACAGAGGTGAAAAATGAATCAGAATAATGATCAGAACGCGCAGCAGATAAATATCGAACTTGGTGAAAAAGAAGCGGAAGGTATATATTCCAATTTGGCCATCATAACACATTCTCCGGCTGAATTTGTGATCGATTTCACCAGGGTAGTTCCTGGTGTACCAAAAGCCAGAGTGCTCTCCAGGATAATTACTACACCGCAGCATGCTAAAATGCTGATGAGAGCTTTGAAGGATAATCTGGATAAATTTGAATCCCGCTTCGGCGAAATAAAGATTGATGCTCAGCCGACTCCGCAATTCGGTTTTGTAAGCGGCAGCAAAGATGAAAAAGTGAATTAGTCTTCATAGATTTCCAATAAGTAATTAGAAGTTTCTAGATTGTTTAGGGGGCAAAAACAATGAATCGTAATTCAAAGGTACAGCGGCGAGGCTGAATCGGAGGCTCTATGGCCCGGTTTCAGCCTTTTTATTGTTGCGACTTAAAACCAAACATTTCATAAATTTTTACTTAGAAATCATTTCTTGAGTTAATTGAAAGAAATAGGTACTTTATTACGGTATTCCTTTTAATTTTTCCTTTCCAAATCATTTGGAGAAAATTATGAAACGAATCGGCAGTATACTTTTCCTCAGCGTCTTTCTCACTCTGCCGCTGACGATGAGGGCTCAAAGCTCAATAAACCTGACAATTCTACCGGGATTAAATTCAATCGATTTTGCCGCGTTCACATTTACAAATAATCTTACCGGGTCTCCGAGAATTTTTCAGATTGATATAATTACTTCACCCCCGGGAAAGAGAGTTAAAATTGGAGGCAATCTCTCCTGGAAAAAAGATGACCGCAGCGGCTATGTACCAATTATTAATAATTTTATAACTGTCCCATTTTCTATAAGCAGCGGAACGAGAACTATTTTCAATGATGAACTTGGAAATACGGATATCAAAATTGACGATGTGGATGGAAATAAGGATGTTGCCGAGGAGATTGTTAAGATCGGAAAACCTGTCGGCGTTTATCTCATAAATCTTATCCTCTATGATGAAATGAATGTGGAATTGAGCAGAACTTCCCGGGACATAACTTTTCTGAATCCAGCTCCTACAATCTCTATTCTAGCGCCTCAGGAAAACAGTTCTTATGATGTGGGAAATGTCCAAGCCCTTTGGACTCCGGTTCAGGGCGCGGCTTATTATACAGTCCGCGCTAATGCTTTGCAGAATGAATCCCAGAGTGCCGAAGAAGCATTGAACTCTGGCAATCCTCTTATTAATGATAAAGATGTCGGGAAAATCGAAAGTGTAAATCTTAGCACCATATTGGACCGTCAGTGGGTTGGCG
>JBAYWA010000051.1:0-8299 GCA_041674325.1 Melioribacteraceae bacterium
ATTAAGCAAAGTGATCTTCGAATTCATGGTCATGCGGTTGAATGCAGGATCTATGCAGAGGATGTAGATAATAATTTCTCCCCGTCAACCGGGAAAATTATTCATCACCGGCTTACTTCAGGTCCGGGAATAAGAATAGACAGGGGAATTGACGTGCAAAGTGAAGTGCCGGTTTTTTATGACCCGATGCTTTCTAAGGTAATAGCCTGGGGTATTGACCGGGAAGAGGCATTGGCTAGGATGAAACGCGCGCTTGGTGAATATCAGATCAGTGGTGTAATAACCAATATCCCCGTATTCAATTGGATACTTAAACAGAAGACGTTTCTTGATGGATCATTCGATATCAATTTTCTCGATAATGAATTTCTGCCTCTTGTACCGGGTAAATGGAAAGATGATGCTTCAAGGGATTATGAAGAAATTGCTGCAATCTTCGGTGCTCTTATTAAATCGAACGAAATGAAGATGAAACTCTCTTCCAATAGTATTGATGCCGGAAATTGCTGGCGGGATCAAAATTATGAATGAGTTTATTGTTACCATAAACCAGCGAAAGTATTCAGTAAAAGTTTCGGATGACGGAGAAGTATCCATCGGCGAAAAATCCTTTAAGGCCGATCTTTCATCAATTGCGGATAACGCCTATGTCATCAGAATCAATGATAGAGTTTTTGAAATAACGTCGAACAAACTTGAAAAAGAGAGATTTGGAATTATAATTGACGCATGCTATTTCGATACAAGTGTCAGAACGCTTCTTCAGGAACAGGCTAATGAGCTTCAGAAAAACAAAAGTAAACTGAATCATCACTCGGATGTAAAGGCTCCTATGCCGGGACTCCTTCTAAAACTAAAGGTAAAAATAGGGGATGAGATTAAACTTGGTGATTCTATCTTAATCCTCGAGGCCATGAAGATGGAGAATGAACTAAGATCTCCTGCCAGTGGCATTGTAAAAAATATCTTCTTCCAGGAGGGGCAGTCGGTTGAGAAAGATTCTATTATTCTGACAATAGAATAAGAAATCTTATTTGCTTTTCAATTACATTTCCTTATATTTTCCGCGAATTTTAACAAACCTTAGGAGGTTGTGTGAAGAAATTATTTACTCTAATTGTTATCTGTAGTTTCATGGTTAATTCCGCATACGGCAGCGGATTCCAATTGAATGAGCATGGCGCTCGTGCAATGGCAATGGCAGGCGCTTTTACCGGCCTTGCTAACGATCCTTCGGCCGTTTATTTCAATCCAGCTGGAATTACACAATTATCCGGCACAAGATTTCTCGCAGGTGTTACTCTTATAGCCCCATCAGCAAGCTTCACAGGTCCCCAGGCTCCTCTATCACCTGCTTTAGGTGCTAATAAGCAGTGGGATATGGAAAGTCAGCTGTTCAATCCTATAAATTTCTATGTTACACAACAGTTGTCCGATGATCTATTTGTCGGTTTGGGTGTTAACAATCAGTATGGATTGGGAACAAAATGGGATCCAAAATGGGCAGGAAGATACCTGGCAGGTGAAACCGAAATTCAGAGTTTCTTCTTCACAGGCGTAGTGGCTTATAAATTATCAGACCAGTTTTCAATCAGCTTAGGAGCCGTTTATTCTACTGCGACTGTTCTAATCGCAAGACAGATTCCTCATCCGCTTGGACAGGCTGATGTAAATATACATATGGAAGGAGACGCAAGTTCATTCGGCTTTACTGCCGGTTTAATGTTTAAACCATCAAAAGAATTCTCCCTTGGACTCAGCTATAGAAGTGAAATGACATTTGATTTTGAAGGAACCGCCACAAGTACACCGGCTACTTTCTATCATCCGCTTCTGAAAGCTAACTTGCCTTTCCCTAATGGTGATATAACAGCTCCGCTTACAACTCCACAGACAATTACGGTCGGTGTCGGCTTTATGCCGTCTTCCGATCTTACTTTGACAGCAGATTTTCAGTATGTTGGCTGGAGCAGCTATGACAAATTAGCAGTTACATTCAAGACCTACGATCTAGATTTAAATCCAGCAAATGGTCAGCAGAATGTTCAATCTGCAGACAGAAAATATGAGAATTCTTTCATTGTTAGAGCAGGCGCTGAATATAATTTATCAGCAGACTTCACGTTACGCGGCGGATTACTTTTCGATAAATCTCCGGCAGCTGATGAATACGTTGATCCGACTCTTCCTGATGCGAACAGAATTGGTTTGAATATTGGTTTTGGGTATAAATTCACCGATAGGCTTTCTGTAGATTTAGCCTATATGATGCTTATCTTCAGCGATAGGGATATTACCAGTTCAAAGACTACTGTAAATAACGTCCCGTTCCTCGGAAAATACAGTTCTTCGGCTAATCTATTCGGATTTAATATTTCGTATAACCTGTAATAAAATTCTGAATACATAGGGATGAGTAAAATCATCCCTTTTTTTTATCTATCCAAAATTATAATCTCATTTATTCTTATTCTTTTCTAATTTTGCCTGTCCACAATTTCAGTATTCAATGAGTTTGTCATGAAATCGATTCTTTATTTTTTACTTGCTTCAGTATTACTAGCCGTCTCGTGCACATCTTCCGAGGATTCAGTTAGGGAACTCGCGTCTCAGGAGCCGGAGATAATTCTCTTTGAAGAAGTTGTTAAACCGGATTCCGTTAAAAAAGAAAATCCGAAACCCGCTGTCACCTCGCAATCAGAAAAAACAGAACTTGATTCGACGAAAGCCATAAAGCCGATTGAAAAATTTTATATTCAGTTAGGTGCATTTAATTCAATTGAAGGAGCTAAAACCTTCATTGAAGAGAACCAGTCAAAAATTGCCTACCTGATGAATATTACCCATCGCGAATCCGATAAGAAATACCTGGTACGGCTTAAACCATTTTCATTCAGAGATGAGGCGGAATTGGTTAAAAATAGTATTCGCCAAATCGTTGTCTTTAAGGACGCATTCATCACTCCCGGCGAAAAAAGATGAGCCCTGAAATTCATAATATTGGCATCACAGTTCTTGGATTCATATATGTTTTCAGTGTAGTTGCGATACTTGATTATTTTGTGATAAAGGGTTTTTCACAAGATCTGGCCAGAAAAGTGGTTCATATCGCTGCAGGCTCCTGGCTAATATTCTGGCCGCTTTATGATTCAGGGCATTGGACCAAATATTTAAATATCACTCCGGCACTGTTATGGACCATATTGCTTGTTGTGAAAGGATTTACTGCGAAAGAGGATGATAAAGCATTAAAAACAATGACCAGAACCGGAAACCGCGGAGAACTTTTGAAAGGACCTCTCTACTTTACGCTTGTAATGAATATAATGGGAACTTTTTTCTATTATTCGGCCGGCGCGATTGTGGCAATGGGATTTCTGGGATGGGGAGATGGTATGGCCCCTATTATTGGTAAACGTTTTGGTGTACATAAATATAAGGTCCTATCCCAAAAATCGCTTGAAGGGAGTCTGGCATTTTTAATTTTCGGACTGTTCGGAGCTTTTTTATTCAATTTTCTTTTATCGGGAGATGTCGATCTAAATTTCCTTATAATTTGTGCCGTAGTTTTTGTAATAGTCGAGGGGATAAGTCCTAAAGATCTTGATAATCTTTTAATCCCGTTCTCGATTTTGTTAATCTACTTTCTCTATTATTAAAGAAATTTTTTGTCATCCCCTCATATGCCTCATTTTCTTACGGTATTTGTAATTTCAATGAATAATGATAAATTTAGGACAGGAATCAACTCTAACAAACAAAGGTGGTTAAATTGGCTTTTTCTTTGAACAAAGTTATGCTTATTGGTAATCTTGGGCAGGACGCAGAGACACGCTTCACCACAAATAATCTCTCCGTCACCTCCTTTTCTGTTGCGACTTCAAACAGTTATAAAGGGAAAGACGGCAATTGGGTGAATGAAACAACCTGGCACAACATTGTGTCGTTTAACCTCCCTGATTTTTATAAGGAATCTCTTAAGAAGGGGAAGAAATTTTACGTCGAAGGTAGAATCCAGAAGAGAGATTATACTGACAAAGAAGGGGTGAAACGGTACATCACGGAGATAATCTCCGAAAAATTAATTCCTCTTGAAGGTAGGGAAACCGGAGGAGAAGGATATTCTGGACAGAGCGAAAAATCCGGCGGCTTTTCACAGCCGGAGCCGGACACTTCAGGATCAGGTCCGGATGATGATCTTCCTTTCTAGTCTTTTTTTTGAACAATGCAGGATGAATTAATAGTTGGAATATAGTCTATATCCGAAATTTTTTTTATTGGTTATCTGTCTCATATTTTCTGCTTTTTTTTCTGGATCGGAAGTAGCACTTTTTTCATTTGACAAAAAAAGGCTGCGTGAGTTCAAAAAAGAGAACAGGATTATCGGCGGGTATATTCAGCTGTTGCTGGATAATCCCAAAAGACTGCTCGTTACTGTGCTTCTTGGTAATACTGTTGTAAACGTTGCGGCGTCTATAATATCAGTTATGATCGCGCTGCAGATTGCACAGGCTTATAGCATCTCGGAAGAACTTGCTATAGGCGTTCAGATTGCCCTGCTGACAATTATTATCTTATTCTTTGGCGAGACTACTCCAAAACTTTGGGCCCAGAAATATCCGGATCAGTTTGCGCGTCTAATTGCATTACCATTATACTGGATAAGCATTTTATTATACCCCATCGCAAAAATATTAACAGATATATTAAAGGCCCTCACATCACGTATAAGATTCGATAAATCTAAATCCGTTCTGCACGGTGCTGAAATTACCGACCTCGCGGATCTTAGCATTGAGAAAGGCACCATTGAAGAGGGGGAACATGAACTTATTCATGGAATAGTTTCATTCAGGACAGTTACTGCCCGTGAAATTATGACTCCTCGCGTCGATATCACTTCTGTCTCGGTAGAAGAAAATTTTGACGATCTGATGAATGTGATTAACGAATCGGGACATAGCAGAATTCCTCTTTATGAAAATAGTCTGGATAAGATCATAGGAATTATTTACGCAAAAGATTTGCTCCCGTTTCTCAAAGAACAGGAAAAAAGAAAAACATTGACTCTAAGAAGTATTGCGAGAGAACCTTTATTTGTACCGGAAACCAAACTTATCAATGTTCTGCTGCATGAATTCCAGGATAAGAATATGCATATCGGAATTGTTGTGGATGAGTATGGCGGTACTGCCGGATTGATATCGCTTGAGGATATTCTCGAGGAAATTGTTGGTGAGATCAGAGATGAATATGACAAGGAAGAAAATGAAATTACAAAAATATCTGACAAGAGTTATCTGATATTAGGCAAAGTTTCCATCGATGAATTAAATGAATTGCTAAACTACGATTTTTCTTCCGAGAATGATGATTATGATACGGTCGGCGGATTTATTTTTAACCAGGCTGGAATAATTCCCCAACAGGGTTTCCAATTTGTTTTCAGTGATTATAAGTTTACTGTTAAAGAAGTTTCGAATAAGCGGATAAAAAAAGTGATTGTCGAAAATATTTCAGAATGATTTTAGAATGAAAAAAGGATGCTTCTTTACATCTGTAGTTCTGTTTACTCTGGTCGTTGGTGTAGTCGTTTATTTTGTAAAGTATAATAAAGATTATCTGAAGGAGTTTTCTAAAACCAGAGTTCTGGAAATGGCCAATGATGAGTTGGATAAAAAACTTTCCGAGGTGAAATTTACTGTGTACAGGGATTCATTGAAGAATCAGCTTAAAAAATTTATTATCATTAATGGGAAAGAACAGTTCGATACCGCGATGGCTAGAATGCAGGTGGTTATTGCCGAAACGCAATATCTGATTAAAGATAAAATCGTCGATTCTGTTGATTATAACAATTTTAAAAAACAATTAGCCGGTTATGAAAGATCAAAGAAAAACTGAAATTAAAGTCGGGGTGACTGTATTCTTCGGATTGCTAATCTTCCTATGGGTTTTAGGATGGGCTAAGAACTGGACAATTAACGCTCAAAGAAAGGAAATTCAGATTGAATTCAGTTCGGTGGCGGGCCTGGAAGTTGGAGATCCGGTCACAATTAATGGAGTCCGGAAGGGGTATGTTGAGGCGATAACAGTAGATAAAAATAATGTTAAAACGCTTTTGAGTCTTTCTGATGATTCCGTTTTGATGGAAGATGCCAGGTTCTCTGTAATGATGCTCGATCTTATGGGAGGGAAAAAAGTTGAAATTACTCCCGGCATAAGTATAAATGAAATCGATTATTCGAAAATATATAAAGGAGAATTTCTGGGGGACGTAGCCTCGGCAATGGCGATGCTTGGAACGGTACAAAACGATCTGGTTGATGTGATAAGGGAGATCAAAATATCCTTGACACAGTTGAATCAGATTTTTTCCGATAAGCAATTTAATTCGGACCTTAAAAACTCCGTCGCAAATCTGGTTGACCTTACTTCAAATCTTAATAAAATTGTCCTTGATAATAGAGAAGAGATCAGGCAGCTTGTCAGATCGGGGAATGAGCTGACTAAAAACGCTAATGAATTCCTAACTGAAAACAAAGATTCAATTTCGCAGACAATCATTTCAATAAATAGTGTGTTATTAGTTTCAAAAGATTTACTAACAAAAGTAAATCGTTTCATGGACAAAACCGAAAACAATCAGAATAACCTAGGCAAGTTGCTAAGTGATCATGAACTGATAAATGACCTGAAATCAACAATCCAACAGGCAAAGGAACTCATAAAGGTGCTCGTTGAGCAGCTGAAATCAGAAGGTATTGAGGTCAATGCGCATATTTTCTAAAAGCATAATTTATTTCTGCCTCCTCTTCCAACTCTCGGTCTATGCTAATTCCAATGATAATTATCCGGACGGATACCGTAATGGAATTGTTGTGACTGCGAGCGATCTAGCCTCGGATGTTGGAATTGCAATTCTGAAAAAAGGAGGGAATGCTATTGACGCGGCTGTTGCTACAGGCTTTACTCTTGCGGTAACATATCCCAGTGCCGGAAATATCGGTGGTGGAGGATTCATGGTTATCCAGCTTTCGGATGGGAGAAATACAACAATCGACTTTCGGGAAACTGCACCTTATGCCTCGCATGAAAAAATGTTCCTTGATACTTTGGGAAATTTTCTCCCTGAACTTAGCCAGTCGGGATGGAAATCGGCCGGTGTCCCCGGCACAGTTGCGGGATTGATCTTTGTTCTCAATAAATACGGCACACTTAAATTACGAGATGTAATTCAACCAGCTATCGACATTGCGGAGAATGGATTTGTACTCAGCCGGAAAATGGCGGAATCGGTAAATTTCTACTATGATGATTTTATGAAAATCGAATCTTCGAAAGTAATTTTTACCAAGAACGGGGATAAATATGCGGAAGGGGATACTTTAATTCAGAAAGATCTTGCTAACACGCTTAAGTTAATACGTGATAAAGGCGAGGATGCGTACTACCGAGGTGAATTAACAAATAAAATTATTGAACAGTCAAATCTTAACGGCGGGATATTTACACTTCAAGACTTTGATGAATACCGGATTGTGGAGCGTAAACCTGTCGAGGGATTTTACCGGGGGTACAAAATAATCTCTATGCCTCCTCCATCATCCGGCGGAATCTGTCTTATCGAATCTTTGAATGTGCTGGAAA
Organism: Melioribacteraceae bacterium; assembly: GCA_041674325.1. GTDB lineage: Bacteria > Bacteroidota > Ignavibacteria > Ignavibacteriales > Melioribacteraceae > Fen-1258. The sequence goes on from JBAYWA010000051.1 coordinate 7,651, forward strand.
AATTTTCCGTCGACTCAATAAAACATAATTGCGGCGAATACCTTCATAGGCTTGCAGAAGTGATGAAACACATTTATGCAGATAGGGCGGAACATATGGGCGACCCTGAGTTTCATTCTGTCCCGACTGATTTTCTTCTTTCAGACCGGCGGGCGAATGAGATTGAGTCTCAGATTGGAACTGCCGCGCTTCCTTCGGATAAAATAAAGGCTGCTGAAATATCACTCCATCGCGAAAAAGAGGAAACGACGCATTATTCAATTGCAGATGAATTTGGAAATGCCGTTAGCACTACTTACACAATAAACGGCAGTTATGGAAACAGGATCGTAGTTGATGGATTGGGTTTTTTGCTTAATAATGAGATGGATGACTTCAGCGCAAAGCCCGGGACACCAAATCAATTCGGTCTGATCGGGAGTGTTGCTAATTCAATCCATCCAAAAAAAAGAATGCTCAGTTCAATGACTCCTACAATTGTTATGCGTGCAGGAAAACCATTTATGGTTATCGGATCTCCCGGCGGATCAACAATTATTACATCGGTGCTTCAGACTATTCTGAATGTAATCGATTTTAACATGACTATTGAAGAGGCGATTGCCTCTTATAAAATTCATCATCAGTGGCTACCAGACCAGATTGATTA
>JBAYWA010000052.1:0-8241 GCA_041674325.1 Melioribacteraceae bacterium
GTCCGATCAGGATGGATTTTCTGTACTCAAAGAGATTAGAACCTGGTCGAGCGTTCCCGTTATAATTCTTTCGGTGAAGAGCTCGGAAGAAGACATTGTCAAAGCGCTAGATCTTGGCGCAGACGATTATATCACAAAACCGTTCAATGCTTCCGAATTAATGGCGCGGGTCCGCGCAAATATGAGGAGAAATCAAAACATCGAATCCTCTTCTTCCCTGGTTAACGGAAAGCTGAAAATTGATTTTGCGAAGAGAATAATTTATAAAAACAATAAGGAATTAAAACTTACCAACACGGAATATCTGCTGCTGTACCTTTTTTTCAAAAACATTGATAAAGTTTTAACCCATAATTTCGTTCTGAAAGAGATCTGGGGGCCGACTCATACGGAGGATTCCCAGTACCTGCGTGTCTTTATAGGACAGATCAGAAAAAAAATTGAAGACGATCCTGCGAGACCGAAATATATCATTACCGAATCGGGGGTTGGTTACAGAATGAAGCAGTTGGTTAATTAATCTAAAGCCGATTCTCCAAACAACAATTTTTCTTCCCGCTGTGTCGAGTAATTCAAAAGAATTTATTTGCGGTGCCCCAGCAGGCCGCTCTCCGGACACTGATTGCATTCAAATTGCAGCGTGATGTGGTGAATTCCGAATTTCGATTCCAGAAGTTTTTCGATTTTCATCCGCAGATTATCGCTTTCGCTGATCTTCATATCCCGGATATTAACATGAGCTTCAAGATGAATATCGTTGTCCCCTACAGTCCAGATGTGTATGTGGTGTATGTCGTCTACTTCTGAAAACTTTTCCACTTCTTCCTTAATCTCCTCAAGAGAAACATCGGCCGGCGCGCCCTCCATCAGAACATGAATTGCCTCGCTGAGTATATCATAGCTCTCTTTAATTATATAAAGTCCTATCACGATAGTCAGAAGCGGGTCGATCCATACCGCGTTCCAGAAAGCGATAGCTATTCCGCCCAGAATAACCGCGACCGACGATACGGAGTCGCTCAGCAGATGCATATATGAGGACCGGATATTAATACTGGTTTCGGAATCACGTTTAAGAAGGAGCGTTCCGATGATATTTGCGATCAGGCCTATCAATGCGACAACGGACATCATGCCGGCTTCGATTTGGCGTGGTTCGGAAAAGCGGAGCACCGATTCGTAAAAAAGAAAAATATAGATAACAATCAGGACGGACGCGTTGATAACCGCGGCCAGAATTTCGGCGCGCTTTAAACCAAATGTATGCCTGTGTGAATTGTCTTTCTGTTTCAGCTTAAGCGCGATATATGAGATAATTATGGAGACCCCGTCGCTGAAATTATGGAACGCGTCGGAGATCAGAGCAAGGCTTCCGGATAATATTCCGCCCGCAATCTGCACTACGGTAATCAGAAAATTGAGAACCATTGTTATAGCCAGTCTGCCCGAAGTGGAATTAATTGAGCTCTGGGAAGAATGATTGTGAGGTGTGTGATTATGGGACACTTTATTATTCAGTCAAATATTTATTAAATTGTTTTATTGCTTCACAAAAATGTGAATGAAGAGGATGAAAAACAAATTTTACAACGATTTTGATGTAGAGAGGCTGAAACCGAGCGCCCGTCAGAGCGATTACAGGTCCCCGTTTCAGATAGACCGGGATAGGATTATTCATTCTTCCGAGTTCAGGCGGCTTCAGGGAAAAACTCAGGTTTTTCTGCCGGGTGAATATGATTTTTACCGAACCCGTCTAACCCACTCTATTGAAGTTGCTCAGATAGGAAGAGCTATCTGCAGCTATCTCTATTCAAAAGAAAAAAATATCTTCAACGAGGAATATTTCATCGACGAAGATTTAGTCGAATCTATTTGTCTGGCTCACGATCTCGGCCATCCCCCGTTCGGACATGCCGGAGAGCGCACTTTAAACGAGCTGATGAAAAATTACGGCGGTTTTGAGGGAAACGCGCAGACGCTCAGAATGATCACCGAGATTTTCTACCGGGACGAGAATAAACACCGCGGAATGAATCCAACACGCGCGTTCTTAGACGGCATTCTGAAATACAAAGCGACTTATAAACAGTTCAGAGCTCCCGAAAACCATTTTATATACGAGGAGCAGAAAAAGTATATCGAATTTGTGCTTGGAGCGGGAAAATTTCCGAGAGAAATATCCGATCCCCAGAAATTGAATCAGTTTCAGAGCATTGAATGCCAGATAATGGATTGGGCGGACGATACCGCCTACGCTATAAATGACCTGGTAGACAGCATCTCGGGCGGTTTCATTAATATAGTAAAGCTGATGAACTGGCAGGAAAAAAATTCTAATAAGAAAGAAAATGAGATCATCTCCGACATTATCGAATGGATAAAAGCCGGTAATTATAAAAAGAAGTTCGGGGCTCTGATTGGAGAATTCGTCCGCTCCTGCGGCATTGAAGAGCGTAAGACCTTTATGGAGAAACGAACAAACCGCTACAAATATCTTCTCGTAGTCGAAAAAGAGATTCTTGAACGCGCAAATCTCTACAAGAAAATTTCTGTCGATCTTGTATTCAGGTCATCGCAGCTTCATCAGATGGAATTCAAGGGAAACAGCATGATCAGAAATTTATTTGAGCTTTTCTTCGATAATTATGTAGACACGATCAGAAACACAAAACTTCTCCCTGATTTTAACGATCAGCTGATTCGCGGGGAAAAGAATAAAAAGATGCGGGCTAGAATGGTATGCGATAATCTTTCCGGCGCAACAGATTCATACGCAATGAGAATGTACCGCCGCTTATTCGATCCAGAATACAGTTCACTTGCCGATCTTGTCTGATTATTTCAGAAAGCGGAGAACTTCTTCTTTGCTTTTCGCGTTTTCGTAAAACGACAGGATTCTGTTAAGGACTTCATCAACCAGCGAATCGGGACACGACGCCCCGCTGGTTACAGCGATTGTAATCTGTTTTTTTGAGGGGAGATAGTTTCCGGTCACAACCTCACTTCTTGAATGAACATCAAAATGGCTGATCAACTCTTCCGAAACGAGTTTTCCATCTCCGGATATAAAATATGTGGGGAATTTTTTTTGCAGCAGCTCAACTATATGCGATGTGTTGGAGCTGTTATAGCCGCCTATCACAAGAGCAAGATCGGCCTTGCGATCCAGCAATCCCATCGTGGCGCTCTGGTTATCGTTTGTGGCGTAACATAAAGTATCGCGGGTGTCCGCAAAATGAGTTTTAAGGTTTTCCGAGCCATATTTTTCAATCATCGTGTTTCTGAAAAGTTCGGCGATCGATTGTGTTTCGGAGGCAAGCATGGTCGTCTGATTCACAACTCCGACATGATTTAAATCTTTTTCAACATTGAATCCTGCAGAATATTTTCCTTCGAATATTTTATAAAATTCTCCCGGATTTATCTCTCCCAGAATAATTTTGGCAAGAGTTTCCGCCTCGGCCATATCGCGGACAACAATCGACCTTGCGTTTTGTTCCGCGCGCGAAAATGTAGCGCGCGTTTCCTCGTGCTTTATCTTACCGTGAATTATCACTGTAAAATTTTCTTTTCCCAGTGACTCGGCGCGCGTCCACACTTTTTCCACAAACGGGCAGGTTGTATTATATCTTATTGTGTCGTTTCCTTTTTCTTTCAGCAATCTTTCTATTTCAAGCGTCGTTCCAAAAGCCGGAATAATAATTACATCTTCCGGATTTATCTCGCTCCAGCCGATCAGCTGGTTGCCGTAAGTGTCCATTATAAATTGAATACCGCGGCTCTGCAGGTCGAGATTTACCATCGGATTGTGGATCATTTCGCTCAGAAGAAATATCCTTTTTCCCGGATTCTCTTCTATTGTTCTGTATGCAATTTCAATAGCGTTTTCCACTCCGTAGCAGAATCCGAAATGGCGGGCGATCAGAAATTTTACCGGTCCGAAATCCAGCTCGGTCGGCGAGAAATCTTTTTTTCTCGGATCTTCCGATTTGCGGAATTCCTTCAGTCCCGAGATTATTGAGCTTTTGTAAATATCCGGTATGTTGAAATTTTTCATAAATAATTTATACCGCCCGGTTTGGAGAGAAAGTTATTAAGCCGTCTTAGGCAAAACAACCGGCACTAACTTAATTCATTTTGCTTTTAATCTGCTTCTCCAGAAAATCCACCTGCGATACGAACGAATCCCAATTTTTATCGGTGCGTCCAACTTCTCTGCATCTTGAAAGATTGTTCAAAGCCTCTTTAGATTTATTCTGCTTGAATAGAACTTTGGCTTTTATAAAATACGGAATGTGCCCTCCATTCAAAGAGATTGCTTTATCCGACCACTGAAGCGCCTCATCAAGAAAACAATTAAAATCCGCTGCCGCATTAGCCCCTTCGGTATAATTCTGCCAGCGGTCTGGTTTGGCGGCAATCGCCTCTTTAATCTTCGACAGCATCTGGGTTGAAAGATCAATTTCTATTTTAAATGAAATTTGCGTGTTTTCCCAATTAAGAATAACGTCTGCAGAAGTCTCCGTTATATTTGCGAAAGAGAACTGAAGACGCTCGGTGAAGATCCCCTTTTCCGGTTTTTCTTTGAAGCGGATAAGATCGTCTGCCTCTTTATAATTGAACGCTCCCCATTGTTTGTCTGTTTTATTGAGTATTACTACCCACTCTTTTTCCGCTGGGATTGTAAATAGAGAATACCGACCGGCGGGAATTTTGTTTCCCTGAATTGTAACATCTGTTGTAAATTGAATGGTTGTTGCTTCGTTTGCGCCGGTTCTCCAAACTTTGCCGTACGGCACAAGGGCGCCCCATATATCTCGTTCGTGAACCGCCGGTCTGCAGTATGTTATTGTGATGCCCGTATAGCCCAGGGTCTGAGAAATACTTGCGTTCGGGCTTACGCGCGGCAGCTCGACCTGCGCGCTTATCTTAATGCATATCAAACTTATAATCAGAACCGTTAAAAAGGGTTTCTTCATCTTATCCTCTTTTCTTGATTTATTAACCAAACAATAAATGATGCCGCCAAAGTTCATAACGGATGGAGCATTTTCCCCGCCGGTTAAAGATAAAAAGAGAATGACTGTAATTCCACATCATAAAAAGAGCATTGTTAAATTTGTTTTTTGCTGCGACGGGAACGCGGGGGCGTGGATGCTGCCGTTGATCTATAAAAACATCGTATTCAATTTTTCAACGGATCCGGTTTTGTTCTCTTTTATCTCGGCAGAAAAGGAGTTGATTTTTTTTATTGAAAAATCATTAATAATTCTTTTGCCGCCGGCGGAACGTAACGAGATTCCTATTTTGTGATTGTTCGGGTTGTTCATCTCTTTGAATTTCGCAAATGAGATTACCGCTCCTATCAGGGTTTGAACCATTCTCGATATTTCTCCCGAATCTAATACAGCGAGCGCTTCAACATCGTCCTGGTTCAGAGTTACAGCACTCAGTGTTTTTTCCCCATTATTAAACCTTTCGAAAATCCGATCGACGGTTTTCCGTATATACTGAAGGATCTCTTCCTTTTCAATCCGCTCAATGCGTGACGGAGAATCGTCATATTCCGCTTTTATGTGTAATGCAAAAAAATAATTCGGGCAAGAGTTCACTCCTCCTTCGAATGTCTCTTTCTCAAATTCATAATTGAAAGAGATTTCTAAAATCTTGTCTTCCTTCTTTATGAATCCCGAAGCGGTAAACGCGCTCTGGTGGACTGCATAATAAACCAGATTGAAGTTGATCTGGTCGTTCGCAAATTCAACTGATGATCTCTGGGGATCGACGTCTTTAAGATTTTTGGAATCTTCGGAGATTATCTTCAGGTCAGAGAGTAATTCAGCTTTTATTTTACTCTGTTCCGGTTCAGCGATTTTTTTAAAATCGAGAATCATCCTGCTCAGAATTTTGGAACTGTTCAGATCTATTTTAACGCTCATTGCACAAAAAGATATTTCCCCTATTATCGGTGAAATATTTCAGTAATGTAGCCGGTTTCTATAAAAGCTCTCGTTTGGGTGTCAAAAGCCGCTTAATTTTCTCCTCCATTCCAGCCTTTCCCTGAATTCCGCCCGTGTGGAGAGCAATTATAGTCTTATCCTCTCCGAAATATCCGCGTCTTGCGAGATCAAAGATTCCATACATCATTTTACCGGTATAAACGGGATCCAGAGGAATTCCGTTAACCTCTTCAAACCGGGAGATGAACGAGATCAGCTCCCGGCTGATTTTTGCGTAACCTCCGAAATGATAATCCATGTTGATGAACCAATTATCAAAAGTCTTTCCTGTAAAACCGAGAACATTTTGAGCCGCGCTTTCAGTCAGAAACGATGCTCCCTTAAGTACAGCGAATCCAACCGCTTTTTTCTCCCCCTTTAATCCGGCGATAAGTCCGGAGATCGTTCCTGCCGTTCCGCACGCAGTTGCTACAAAATCAAAATCCGTTTCAACAAGCCGGGGAATCTCGGCGGCCCCCTTTATTGCGAGAAGGTTTGTTCCCCCTTCTGGAACAATATACACATCTCCGAAATTTTTAATAATCCACTCTTTGAATTCCGGGAGATGTTTTTTTCTGTATTCGCTTCTGTTCAGATAATGAATCCGCATTCCGTTCTCCGAGGCGAATTTCAAAGTCGGGTTTAACGGTAAATGCTCCTCGCCCCTTATCAATCCGACTGTCTTAAATCCGAACTCTTTTCCGGCCGCGGAAACGGAGTAGATGTGATTCGAATATGCGCCTCCGAAAGTCAGAAGCGAATCATGCCCGGTTTCCAAAACATATTTCAGATTGTATTTCAGCTTAAACCATTTATTCCCGGAAACGGAGGGATGAATCAGATCAAGCCGCTTGATTAAAACTTTCACGGGAACCGGAAGGGGGAATTCGACCGGCTGAAGAATTGCTTTATTGAGATCCACGGCATTTTCGAAATCCAACTTAACCTCATATTTCCTGAAACTATTTTAACAAAGCCCCACTATAAATGCCATGAATCGAACAGCCAACTTAACATAGAGGTTTTGTGAAAAATTCAAAAAAATCTTCCTTTATTGTGAACCCGGGAAAGGTGATTATTAAACTGTTAAAAGAATACGGAACCACGGTTCTGCTCCTTTTTATTATTACCTCCTCTTTTATACAGGGTTCGCGCGTTCCCACTCCCTCGATGGAAACAACAATAATGACCGGCGATTTTTTGATGACAAATAAACTGGCGTACGGGCTTACAACACCCCGGAATATTCCGTTTACAGATATAGAGCTTCCGTTTATTCAGTTATTTAAATGGAATTCTCCGGAACGCGGGGATATTGTAGTGTTTGAGTTTCCAGGCAATAGAGACGAAATTAAAAATACGGGGATTGAAAATTATGTGAAGCGGTGCGTTGCGGTTCCCGGCGATACAATTATTGTGCGGAATAAGGTTTTATATGTAAACGGGAGAGAAGCGCCCATTCCGCGCCATATTCAATATGCAAGAAATTTTACAGTGCCGGAAAATTATCCGGAAGAAACTTTTCCGAAAGGGACTAGCTGGAACGGAGACAATTACGGACCTCTTATCGTGCCGGGACGGGGCGATATTATCAACCTCGCGGTATCAAATATCGGACGATGGAAAACATTTATCGACAGGGAATACGGCCGTGATGCGGTGAAAATTTTTAACGGTAAAGTTTTTATAAACGGAAAAGAATCAACTCAGTATAAAATTAATGACAATTATTATTTCATGATGGGCGATAATCGCGATGTGAGTCTGGACAGCCGGTATTGGGGTTTTGTGCCGGAAAGAAATGTTGTCGGCAGCCCCCTGTTTGTATATTGGTCGTGGAACAGCGATATCTCTTTTTCCGATCTATTCAAACTTCTCTCTTCGGCGCGTATAGAGCGGCTGGGAAAAATTATTTTATAATTGATTCCAATTTTATTCCGGCATAATTAAGAATAAGCTCGGGCGTAAGAGGTTCGCTTCCGAAAAAACTTCTCTCCTTTTTCTGAGTGACCGCCCATCTGTGCAGCCAGGAAATTCCTCCCGCTCCAGTGAATTTATCATCCGACTTATAAGCTTCATCTTTCAGCGCTTCATCCAGGGCAATAAACTCATATCCGGCCGACCGCAGCATCCCGCACAGTTTATCGAAGTAATCCGCGTTAAGCGTGTTCGCGTGGACGAGGAGTATGTGATTAATATTTCTCCCCAGGAGCGATACCGACTGGCTTTCCCAGTATTGAAC
>JBAYWA010000053.1:0-8207 GCA_041674325.1 Melioribacteraceae bacterium
CCGCAATTACTCTGCTAGATGATATTGCGCTCCTCAAAGTGCAGTATAATATCTCATCTTACGTATACCGGGTCTCTAAACGCGCGCTCGATATTTTTCTGAGTCTCCCAATTTTGTTTTTGGTTTATCCTTTCATATATTTATTTCAGAAGTTCACGTCGGAGAAAAATAAATTCTCTCAATTCATTCTCGAAATTCCGGGCGTATTTTCAGGTAAAAAAAGTTTTGTGGGTCCAAGAGATTCATCTTATCACGATGAACTTTATGTGGGAAAAATCGGCCTGACGGGTTTCTGGTTTGTTGAAAGCATCTCAGAAAATGACACTGAAGAGATGAAAAAGCTGGATATTTTTTATGCTAAAAATCAAAATATCTGGCTGGATCTTGAATTAATTGGTAAAACGATTTCAAAAATGTTTTTTAGGATTTAAAAATAATGGCAAAAAATATACTCGATTTTGAAAAACCGATAATTGAGCTTGAAAATAAGATAGAAGAGATGCGCAAATATGAGGGGCAGCTCGATATCTCCAAAGAGATTAAAACGCTCGAGGAGAAAGTATTCGATCTTAAAAAAAATATTTACGATAATCTCACCCGCTGGCAGCGCGTTCAGCTGGCACGCCACCCCGAACGCCCTTATACACTCGATTATATCTATATGATTACCGATAATTTTATTGAGCTGCACGGTGACAGGCTTTTTAAGGATGACAAGGCGATTGTAGGCGGATTCGCCAAAATTGATGACCAGAAGATTATGATTATCGGCCATCAGAAAGGGCGCGATACAAAATCGAACCTCTATAGAAATTTCGGAATGTCCAATCCCGAAGGTTACCGGAAAGCTCTCAGACTGATGAAGCTTGCAGAAAAATTTAAAATCCCGGTTATAACAATGATAGACACTCCGGGCGCTTATCCCGGGCTTGAAGCCGAGGAAAGAGGACAGGCTGAAGCAATCGCAAAAAATCTGTTCGAGATGAGCCGGCTGCGCGTTCCTATCGTGGTCACGATTATCGGAGAAGGCGCGAGCGGCGGGGCTCTGGGTATCGGCGTTGGAGACAGGATTTTAATGCTCCAGAATACATGGTATTCTGTAATCAGTCCGGAATCATGTTCGAGCATATTATGGCGAAGCTGGGAGTATAAGGAAACTGCCGCGGAAGCTCTAAAGCTTACCTCAGAGGATCTGCTGGCGCAGGGAATCATCGACAGAATAGTGCCGGAACCGCTCGGAGGCGCCCACAAAGATCATCCCAGGATAGCTGCTACACTTAAGTCGGTGCTCAAAGAGGAAGTTGAAGCGCTGCTTAAGATCAAAACGGAAAAACTCATTCAGAACCGTCTCGAAAAATTTGCAGGGATGGGGATGTATATTGAATAGATTGTAACAGATATCAGATTAACTTAAGTACGCGCTATTTTTCTATTAAAAAATTACTCTGCCAGATGCTGACTAATACAACCGAAATCCGGGTGCGCTATGCGGACACGGACAAAATGCAGTTCGTCTATAACGGAAAATATCTGGAATATTTTGAGGTCGGTAGAACTGAACTATTGCGCTCGGCGGGTCTTGCTTATTCTGAGGTTGAGAAGAACGGTTATCAGCTTCCTCTTATAGAAGCAGGCCTGAAATATTTTATTCCGGCGGTATATGATGATATTCTGGAGATAACCGCATCGGTTAAGGCTCTTCATTCGCCTAAGGTTCATATAGAATATGTTGTAAAAAGAAAAGAGACGGGTGAGATTATTGCGGAAGGATTTACAACTCATCTGTTTATAAGAGTTGATACTAAAAAGGCGGTTCGTCCCCCTAAAATTTATGTTGACTCATTGTCAAAATATTTTGTGAAATAATTTTGAAACCATGCTGAAGAGATCTCTCTTCGACCGATCAGACTGCTGAAATGATTGAAAAGATAAAAGAACTCACCAAAGACACTGCTATTTACGGAATCAGTACTATAGTAGGGCGATTCCTGGGATTTTTTCTTGTCCCTTTTTACACAAACGTTATCAACACTCACGATTATGGCGTCTATTCCAATATCTATGCCTACCTGGCTTTTCTCAATATAGTTTTCATATATGGGATGGATTCCGCGTTTATGAAATACGCTTCGCTAAATGAGGGGACTGGAAAAAAGAAAATATTTTCAACGGCTTATCTGTTTGTTTCATTCACATCTGTAGGCTTGGCTTTAATACTTCTTCTCCTGCGGTCACCATTCAGCCGGCTTATGGAAATATCATCTGCGTATTCTAATCTATATTACTACCTGATTCTTATATTGATTTTTGATACGCTTGCATTAATTCCTTTTGCCAATCTGCGTCTCGAAAGAAAGGCGGGAAAATTTACTTCGATTAAACTGGCGAATATCATTTTAAACCTTGCACTCAATTTTGTTCTGGTGCTTCATTATAAACTTGGAATCGAGGCAATATTTATTGCCAATCTTGCGGCTTCCGCGTTTTCATTTGTCGTGCTGACTCCGGAAATATTTAAAAATATTATTCCTGAAATTGACAAAGGGCAGTTAAAGAAATATCTGAAATTCGGTCTTCCATATCTGCCGGCAAGTCTTGCGGCCACTGTCGTTCAGGTTATCGACCGCCCGGTTGTACTTGCAATGACAGATGAATCAACTCTTGGGATATATCAGGCAAATTACAAACTCGGAATTTTCATGATGCTTTTTGTCTCGATGTTCCAATATGCGTGGCAGCCGTTTTTTCTTAATAATGCCAAGGAGAAAAACGCTAAGGAACTCTTCGCTAAAATTCTCACATTATTCCTTATCGCGGCGAGTATGATCTGGATTGTTCTGACGCTTTTTGTAGAGGATTTTGCGCGGTTTGAGTTCCTGCCCGGCAAGTCTATTATAGGTAAAGAATTTTTAAGCGGGATTACGATTGTCCCCATTATTCTTCTTGCCTATCTCTTCAACGGCCTTTATTACAATTTCCAGGCTGGAATCTATATCGAGGAGAAAACAAAATATTACCCTTACGTTACAGGCGCCGGTGCAATCGCAAACGTAGTTGTAAATATCATGCTTATTCCAATCCTCGGAATGATGGGCGCTGCGCTTGCGACTCTGGCAAGCTACATAATAATGGCAGTTGGTTTATATTATTTTTCTCAAAAATATTACCCTGTTCAATATGAATTTAAGAAGATTTTTAAAATTCTTGCCGCGATCTTTATCACAGGTATTCTATACTATTATCTTTATTATCAAATCGGATTGATTTTTATTTATAAGCTGCTGCTTTTGTCCGGATTTATCGGTTCATTATTTGTAATGAATGTTGTCGAGAAGAGTGAAATTGTTCGTTTAGTTAAAATGCTTCTTCGTGTCAAGTAAAAATTAACCTCTTCAAACTAATTTAAAAACAAGCGAAAAATATTTTTCTTTTATTTTAACTTCGAGTAACAAAATTCGGAAAGTTCATGAATTCAATTCAGATTAAAATCCAGCACATAGAGAATAATTTTTCGGATATACAATTGCCGGAGTATGCTACTGAAGGCAGCAGCGGACTCGACCTGCGCGCGGCACTTGAGTCTGAAATGAAAATTGAGAAAGGAAAGGTAGCTCTGGTACCTACCAATCTCAGAGTGGAAATTCCTGAAGGGTATGAGATTCAGATCCGCCCGCGCAGCGGACTTGCCGCAAAAAACGGAATCGGAGTTCTAAATTCTCCAGGCACTATCGACTCGGATTACCGCGGCGAGATAAAAGTGATTCTCTTCAATTTTGGTGAATCGGATTTTGTAGTTAAACGCGGCGATAGAATTGCGCAGATGGTCCTTTCTAAAGTTTACCGCGCTGACCTGATTATTGCAGACGATTTAAATGCTAGTGTCCGCGGCGAAGGCGGATTCGGACATACAGGAAAAAAATAATTACTAATTCAAATTACGATTAGCGGCTTAATTCGCAATTCGTAATTCTAAATTCCCAATCGGGTTTAAATGTCGGATTTTGTTCACTTACATAATCATTCTCACTACAGCCTGCAGGATGGCGCTTGCACGGTGGAGGATTTGATCCACGCAGCCCAGAAAAACCAGATGCATGCTGTTGCGTTAACCGATCACGGCGTAATGTTCGGAGTAGGCGAGTTTTATAAAAAAGCCAGAAAAGCCGGCATCAAACCAATTATTGGTATGGAAGCGTATATAGTTGTCGATGGTACCCGCTTCGACCGCCGCGGTGATGATCCCAATAATCCGAAGAAGCGGGCCAAACCGTATAATCATCTTCTGCTTCTCGCTAAAAATGAGATCGGCTATCATAATCTTATCAAACTTACAACTATCGGTTATACCGAAGGATTTTACTATAGACCGAGAATAGATTTTGAGATCCTCTCAAAATACAGCGAAGGACTGATTTGTACTTCCGCATGCCCGGCCGGACCAATTGCTACACCGCTTATAAACGACGACTTCGCGAAGGCCAGATCCACGGCAATCCGGCTTAAAGAAATTTTCAATGACGATTTTTATCTGGAGATACAGGATCACGGAATGGATGTTGAAAAACCCGTTCTTGAAGGAATGCCTAAACTTGCCCGTGATCTCGGAATTAAGCTTGTGGCGACAAACGATATCCATTATATCGAAAAAGATCACTCCATAGCGCATAATATTCTAATACAGCTCGGAGATAAGACAGGAACCGCGGAATACAAAGAGCTCCGTTACGGCACCGATCAGATCTATTTCAAGTCCGCCGATGAGATGAAGAAGCTGTTTAAAAATTATAAGGGTGCAATCGAGAATACACTTGAGATTGAGCAGAAGATAGATCTCAAACTTGATTTCAACGGGCATCAGTTTCCGCAATTTCCTATTCCTCGCGATTCAAAGGCAAAAAATCTTGAAGAGTATCTTGCGCAGATTGCCGAAAACAGGCTCGAACAAAAATTTAAAATTATAACACCGGAGATTGAAGAGCGTTATAAATTTGAGTTGAAAGTTATAAACGAGATGGGCTACGCAGGATATTTTCTCGTAGTCCAGGATTTTATAAATGCGGCTAAAGAGAGAGGAATTCCGGTTGGACCGGGGAGAGGAAGCGCTGCAGGCAGTCTGGTTGCTTATGTTCTTGGAATTACAAACGTAGATCCGCTGAAATATAATCTTCTCTTCGAGAGATTTCTGAATCCGGCCCGTAAATCGATGCCTGATATTGACGTCGACTTTGCCGATGATCAGCGGGGCGAGGTAATTTCATACGTGAAAGAAAAATATGGAGAAAAATCCGTAGCCCAGATTATTACATTCAACAGACTCTCTTCACGGGCTGTATTGAAAGATGTTGCCCGCGTTCTTAAAATTCCGATACCCGCAGTTGAGAAAATCACTAAATGGATCCCTTCCAAATTCGGCAGAGTCTATGATCTGGATCAGGCATTAAAAGAGGTACCGGAACTTGCCTGGGTCAATAAATCGGATGATCCTCAGATCCAGGAGCTGATTAAATACGCCCGCATTCTTGAAGGGATGAACCGGAACGCGTCGAAACACGCCGCGGGAGTTGTTATCACTCCGGGTGAAGTCAGCGACTTTGTCCCCCTTGCCACATACGGAGAGGATAATTCGATTGTTACTCAGTTTAATATGAAAGACCTCGAGGAAGCCGGATTACTTAAAATGGATTTTCTCGGTTTGAGAACTCTATCTATTATAAGAGATACTCTGGAGCTTATTAAACAGACACGTAATCTTGAAATTGACATAGATAATATTCCGACCGACGATAAAAAAACATATGATCTCTTCAGCAAAGGACAGACAACGGCGGTGTTTCAGTTTGAAAGTGCCCCGATGCGCGAGCATCTGAAAAAATTAAAACCTACAACCATTAATGATCTTGCCGCGATGAATGCTTTATACCGTCCCGGACCGATGGAATTTATAGATGATTTTATTGCGCGCAAATACGGAAAAAAAGAGATTATTTATCTGCACCCTCTTCTTGAACCGATCCTCAAAGAAACTAACGGCATTATTGTCTACCAGGAACAGGTGATCCAGATCGCGAATAAAGTGGGAGATATGAGTCTGGCGGAAGCGGATCTGCTACGCCGCGCTATGGGTAAAAAAGATCTTAAGGCAATGGCGGAGCAGAAAGAAAAATTTCTTGAAGGTGCTTTAAAAAATAATATCTCCAGAAAAATCGGCTCGGAAATTTTTGACGCGATTGACAAATTCGCGAATTACGGATTCAATAAAAGTCATGCCGTTGCGTATTCAATTGTCGCCTACCAGACCGCATATTTGAAAGCCCATTATCTGGAGGAATTCCTGGCGGCGAACCTTTCGAATGAATACGGCAATACTGATAAGGTAACAAATCTGCTTGAGGATTGCCGCAAGCTTAATGTAAAAGTGCTTCCGCCAGATATCAATAATCCGAGTGTTAAATTCGGTGTGAAGGATCAGAAAGTAATTTTCGGCATGAGCGCTATAAAGAATGTAGGGATGAATGCCGTAGAGGCAATCAAGACAGCGCATAAAAATCTTGACCGGAATTTTACAAGCATATATGATTTCTGTTCGAATGTGGATACAAGGCTTGTAAATAAGCGGGCGCTCGAAGGATTGGTTCTTGCCGGCGCGTTTGATCTATGCGGCGGATCGAGAGCCCAGAATTTCAGAGCAGTGGAAGATGCCCTCAGCTTTGGCGGCAAGGCTCAATCCGCAAAAAATTCTCACAGCGACAGTCTCTTCGGAGGTGATTCGGATGCGATGCATATTCACGAGCCCGAACTTCCTGATATCGCGCCTTGGGATACAAGAGACCGGCTTGCTAAGGAGAGGGAAGTCCTTGGATTCTATCTGACCGATCATCCGCTGCGTAAATATGAAATTGAATACCGTTCATTCGCTACTGTTCATCTCGGTGAAACCGAGACCTATAATTATTCCGAAACCGTGCGCGCGTGCGGTGTTGTTACGGAAGTCAGAACTAAAATAGATAAACGCGGCAACCAGATGGTTTTCTTTAAACTGGACGATTTCAGCGGATCGTGCGAGTGCCTGATGTTTTCAAAAGTCTATAAGACCTGCGAGGATCTTATAATTCCCGAATCAACTATCCTAGTTGCAGGAAGACTGGAGAGCAGCGGAGACGCGGTGAAACTCCACGTGGATGAAGCAATCTCCCTCGATGATGTAAAACAGAAACTAACTAAACGTATCGGAATTATAGTCGATTATTCGGTACATAATAAATCTATGATTTCCGAAATTAAGAAACTAATGGAAGAATACTCCGGTTCTATGCCCGTTGTGGTTTGCTTGAGAGAAGAGGGAATCAATCGCGAGTTTCATATCAATTATAAAATTGCATTTAATTCGGAATTCATTCCTAAAATAAAAAAACTGCTCGGTGAGGAATCGATAGTTTATTTTCCGTCGTAAATTTTCAATTGGATACCTCTGACTTATTCAATCTTTGTATCCCCTCAATTGATTTGATTTCATTTTCGTATTTCTTAAGTTTGTGCCGCAATTAACAATAAAGGAATAAATATGGAAAAGAAGTGGGCGCTAATCTTAGGTGCATCAAGCGGATTCGGCGGTGCTTCTGCGATTGAACTTGCAAAAAACGGATACAATATTTTCGGCGTGCATCTCGATCGTCAGGCGACTATGCCGGCAGTTCAGAATGTTATCAAAAAAATTGAACGCAGCGGACAGAAGGCTGTGTTCTTCAATATAAATGCGGCGGACCAGATTAAGATCAATGATACATTGGATGAGATCAAAGAGAGGTTTGCGGATAAGGAACCCACTTATGTAAATGTGTTAATTCATTCTCTCGCGTTCGGGACGCTCAAACCGTACATAACTAAAAATTCGAATGACTGTATCTCTCCCGCACAGATGAGTATGACTCTTGATGTAATGGCTCACGCATTAGTTTACTGGACGCAGGGATTATTCCAGAGGGATCTACTGGCTCACGGCGGCAGAATTTTTGCGCTTACGAGTGCGGGTTCGCAGACTGTAATACCTAACTACGGAGCGGTCTCCGCTGCAAAGGCCGCGCTGGAAGCTCATATCAGACAATTGTCAGTTGAACTTGGGGCAATGAAAATAACGTGTAATTCCATAATGGCGGGCGTAACCAACACTCCTGCCGGAAATAAAATTCCGATGTTCGATAAAATGATGA
>JBAYWA010000054.1:0-8196 GCA_041674325.1 Melioribacteraceae bacterium
GAGAAGTGGTGAAAATGTTTGCCCAGTAAACTGATCCGTCCTTTCTAATCCTCCATCCCTCCGATTGAGAATTGCCCGTATCTGCAGCTTCCTTCAAGAGTGATTCCGGCTTCCCTTTAAAACGGTCATCTTCGGTATATAAAACGGACACGGATTTACCTGTTATCTCATCGGCGGAATATCCTTCGATATTTTCCGCTCCTTTGTTCCATGAAATTATTTTCCCATTGCGGTCAAGGAGTATTATCTCGATATTTTTAACTCCGTTTACTAACGACTGAAATCTATTTTCAAGCCTGGATTTTTCAATTTCCGCCTCGTAAATTTTTCTCGCATTCGCTACAATATTCTTTCTCCAGATAAAGAATAAAATCAGGGCGAAGAACAGATCGGAAGAGATAATCACGAGCGCTACTATCCCCGCGAGATTATTAACCGGCTCATAGAACTCTGATTGATTTAATTTAGTGATCAGCAACCATGCCGTTGAGTTAATTTTTTGAATATTTGCAATAACAGGATCATTTTTGTAATCGATACCGGCTACAAATCCGCGCCTGTTGCTGATGGGGCTTGTTTTATAAAGAGCTTTGTTATCATCACCGTTTTGGGATTCTCTCATCCTGTCGGAAAATCTTAGTTTATTCAGATAAGTAACACTATCACCAACCGCTTTTACCAACAGGGCTTCCAATGTGGGCGATTTGTCTATATTCCGGTTCAAAATCGACTCGAAAGTAGTGCGTGAATCAATCGATACGAATAGAACCGCATTTGTCTTTTCCGAAACCGCCGGATATTTGACGGGAAGATAAAATCTCAGCAGATTCTGGTCGGCCGTTTTCTCATCGGAATCGGAAAAAGCAACTATGTTTGAGTCGAGCACCATTTTGATAAGCAGAGAATCGCTTTTCATCAATGGAGAAGAGAGTGGTGAAAGTCCGCCAGTGAACTTCATATTGCTTTTGAATAATATCACATTTTCGTAACCGTAATATTTTTTCAATATCGAGAACCAGTTTTGAAACTCCTTCGGGAGACCCGTGGAAGAAGGAACTGCACCGTCCATTCGCGGCATACTAACTTCGATAATTTTCAGATCGTTGTATTTATCTATAAGCCAGTCATTTATTTGCGACGAATGAAATTCCGCCATTGATTGCAGATATGCGAAACGGTTATCTATTATCTTACTTTTCTGGGAACTAAAGTAGAAGAAACCGATAATGATGATCAGCAGTGTGATCAACAGATAAAGCAGAAGAAAACTGAAGAGCGGTTTTTTAAGTACTTTATTTTGATAAAGTTTTATAGAATTCTTCATTTTTTATACTTTCCCTTAAAGTTAATATAGCAAAACCAGAGGCATTATCTCAATAAATTGAAGTCGGATTGAGATTCAGGTCACAAATAAAAACCCCGCCTCAGCGGGGTCTTAATAAAATTTGAGCGTCTGAAGATTTTCGAGAACAAATCATGCCTCCGCTATTTTTACCCGCATTCTCTGAAATCCAAGTAGAATTATGGTTCCGAGGATTATCATTCCCGCAACGATATAAATTGCATATGAAGTTGAAGGATCAATCTCCTTTTTCCACTCAGCTATTTTTCCCTCAATTGACGCGCGATTTGCCGGAGTTAACATGCCGCTGGAAATCAGCACAGGCATCCATTCCGGTACCACACTCTTGAAGTAAACATCGTCGGCAAAATCGCCGTAGATTTTTTCCGATTCCTCTTTCGATTTTGCGGCAGCGCTTTTAATCTCATTATCTATATATTTATTTATGACCTCCGAGAATTGCTCCCCGTTGCTGTACGATGGCATTACTATCCCCTTATCCTTAAATAGATTGCCAATTCTTCCCCATATCTCGGCGTCCATCTCATTATCCCACGCGTTGAATAGCGAATCGATGCCTGTTATCTCGGATTGATTTTCTTTCCTGTTTAGGTAAACCTCACCCAATCTCGGCCCTATCTGTTTCCATACTTTATTAAAATCGTGGTACTGATCTTTCATCTCCGCGAAATCAGTGGGTGTCAATGAGGTAACTTTTACAAATTCGATATTATCCGCAATAGTGCGTTCAATATTATAGAATAGATTGCTCTTCCTGATCTTTGAGATAAACGACTGTTTTTCAGCCCTGTTTAAATCTGCGGGTGATTTTATAAAGTCAACGAGCAGACTGTCAACCAGATCGCGCACAAGAAGGTCTCTTTGTTTTACATTGCTTCTCAATTGCGAAACCAGCTTATTTAATTTTAATATTTCTTTCTCGTTTTTTGCACTGATTTTGTTCAGCTCATTTATCTGAATTAAAAGCCCCTCGTTAATCCGGTTAATTTCCTGGAGATTTGTTTTCATTGTTTCCACCTGCAGCGTCAGATCGGAGATTTGTGTAAAATCTTTTTTCCTTACCGCGAGATTTGTTTCCAATTTATTGAATGAGGAATTGAAATCATCCGGATAGAGTGCTTTGTCAAGTATTATTTTTGAATCGATGAATTCACTTCTGAACTTTTCAATCTTTTCCTCAATCTCACTGCATTCCGCAAAAGAAGACGCATTTCTTATTGAGAGTTCAATAATTCTGCAGTTGTTTTTGAAATTCTGCGTCATATCGTAATCCGACTGCGCATAAAAAATGGACCAGGAAGAAATGAGAAAGAGCGCGGTAAATAATATTCTGGTTTTCATAGTTGCCTCACTGTTCCGCTGTTATGCAGCAAATATTTTCTGGGACCGTCAAGCAGTTCGATGTTGGGAGATTTCTGATTAAACAAGGGTGCCGATAGCGCCAATGAATCGGAAATTGAAATGGCATCTCCCATTTCGAGTCCCGCTTCAATTGGGAGAAACAGATAGACATTTTTAAAACCTTCCCCCGTGATGAAGTAGAAACCCGATTGATCGCGGATCATCCGGATCTCCTTGCCGGCTGCGGCCGCTGAATCCGCAAATTCTTCCTGGAATAGAGGCCTGACATTCACGCTGAACGAATATCTGTCCTCTGTAATAAAGCCCTTTTCGTCCACCTTAAGGACAGTTTCGATAGGCCAGGAAAAATCCCCCGGCTGCAGGGTAATTGAAGAACATCCCGTGGACATAATTATCAGTAGTACTGACTGAAATAATTTCATATTCGCTCCTCCTTAAATGCTTAATATTTTTCCGGATTTGATATTACACACAATCAAATGTATAGTCCGGGCATAAGATTGTATGTAACTGATATTTGAAAAATTTTGTGGTTGATTTCACGGCAGGAAATGGAAGGCCCCCGAACAAAATAATCTTCTTTAACGGCTATCAATCTCTTTTATTCCTCAAGTCTTGCTCTCAATCCTCAAAATCCGGCGGATATCGCTTTGAGATGGCGAGGAATTAAGCTAATTTTGCAGTGTATTATTTGTAATGCTTCAGTAGCATACCGTTGTCTGCAATTCTTTATTAAAGATTCATTCATCTAACCGCTGATCCAGAACATAATAAAATTTATAAAAACGATTCAAAAGGAAAAACGAATTAATGTCATTCGAAAAAATTAGTCTAATTAAACCGATCCAGAAAGCTTTAGCAGAAGAGGGATACACAATACCCACACCAATTCAGAAACAGGCGATCCCGATCATACTTGAAAGAAAAGACCTGCTCGGCTGTGCTCAGACAGGTACCGGCAAGACAGCCGCTTTTGCTCTCCCTATTCTCCAGATTCTTCATGAGAAAAAATCTGCCGGGAAAAATTCGAAAGCTATCCATTCTTTAATAGTCACTCCCACAAGAGAACTTGCGATTCAGATAGGTGAAAGCTTTACGGCTTACGGCAGATATACGGGTCTGAAAAATGTTGTGGTTTTCGGTGGAGTCCCGCAAAAGGCACAAACGGATAAATTGAGAGAAGGAGCAGATATACTGATTGCCACTCCGGGCAGACTTCTTGATCTTATAAACCAGAATTATATAAGTCTGCATCAGATAGAATTATTTGTTCTGGACGAAGCAGACCGGATGCTGGATATGGGATTCATAAACGATGTAAAAAAAATAATATCAAAGCTGCCGTCTAAAAGACAATCTCTTTTTTTCTCGGCAACCATGCCTGCTGAAATTGTAAAACTTGCTAAAACAATTTTAGTGCATCCGGTTAAAATTGAGATTACTCCGGAATCAAAAACGGTTGAAGCAATCAGACAGAGTATTTACTATGTCTCAAAACCGGACAAAAAAGCGCTTCTGATTCATCTATTAAAAGATCCCTCAATCGCATCGGCGCTTGTATTCACTCGGACCAAGCACGGGGCAGATAACGTTGCAAAAGTTCTCAACAAAGCGAAGATACATGCTGAAGCAATTCACGGAGACAAAGCTCAGAATGCCCGTCAGCGGGCATTAAATAATTTCAAAACAAAACAGATCAGAGTTTTGGTTGCAACGGATATCGCCGCCCGCGGAATAGATATAGATGAACTCTCCCATGTTATAAATTTTGAAGTCCCGAATATACCCGAAACTTATATCCACCGGATCGGAAGAACAGGCAGAGCGGGTTTGGGTGGAGTCGCAATTTCATTATGCGATACAGAGGAAAAAGCATATTTAAGAGAGATAAATAAGTTGATATCAATACCCATCCCCGTTGTGGAGAATCATCCTTATCCACTGTCGGAATGGGTCTGGGAAAATTCAAAACAGCTTGTGAACAAGGAAGATTTCGGCAAAACCAAAACTAAGAAGACTTTCTCAGCTCCGCCGGCAGGACGCGGAAGAAGCAGACGCAAACCGGGAAATGTATGGACTAACAGGGACAGAGATTAATTATTGGAATCGGTAGCACGAAAAAATATTCTGCCGGGATTGCGCGTGGGAATAGTTGAGAAGCAAAATCAGAGAAGCATGATTATTACGGAGGGGATTGTTAAAGATGTTTTAACAAAATCCCCTGATCATCCGCATGGAATTAAAGTTCGGCTGGTTACAGGCGAGGTCGGACGCGTGAAGAAGATCCTGGAGTAGTTCTGGAATAAAGGGGCGGCACTGGAGTCTTGAAGGTGCCGGATGGTCTCCGGGGTTAATAAATTTATCAGAGATCGATTGCAGACGCATGATAAACCTCCAGATGTATCTTCTTAATCTCTTCATCCTTCAGGTATTCATCAAACGTCATCCGTTTATCAATTATCCCGGAAGGAATAATTTCAATTATCCG
Organism: Melioribacteraceae bacterium; assembly: GCA_041674325.1. Lineage (GTDB taxonomy): Bacteria > Bacteroidota > Ignavibacteria > Ignavibacteriales > Melioribacteraceae > Fen-1258. The sequence goes on from JBAYWA010000054.1 coordinate 5,214, forward strand.
GTTTGCTATAGTGTGAACGAACTGATGATCGTGCGAGCTGAATAGTAGAGTGCCGGGAAAATCGATAAGGCTGTTATTCAACGCCGAAATTGCCTCTAGATCAAGATGATTTGTCGGGCCGTCCAACACCAGCACATTTGCCCCGGTTAACATCATTTTTGCAAGCAGGCATCGCACTCTTTCTCCTCCGGAAAGCACGCTGGCTTTCTTCAAAGTTTCTTCGCCGCTAAACAGCATTCTTCCAAGAAATCCGCGGATATAAGTTTCCTCTTTTTCTACAGAATACTGACGCAGCCAATCGATAAGATTCAGATCGACTTTAAAAAAATCCGCATTGTCTTTGGGAAAGTAGGCGATTTTTGTAGTCGCACCCCAGATATAACTTCCGCCATCTGCTTTTGCATTTTCAGTAAGGATGTTAAACAATGTTGTTTTCACAAGATCATTCGGACCGACAAAAGCAATTTTATCCCCTCTTTCAACTTTGAATGTGAGATCATTTATAATTGTCTCCCCTTCGTATCTTTTAGTCAGATTCTTTATTTCGAGGAGGTTGTTTCCGGCTTCCCGTTCAGGTTTAAATGCGATATACGGCATTTTACGCGAAGAAGGTTTGATATCTTCGAGTGTAAGATTTTCGAGTTGTTTTTTTCTTGAGGTTGCCTGTTTAGACTTAGACGCGTTTGCGCTGAACCGGAATATGAATTCCTGCAGTTCTGCTCTTTTTGCCTCTATCTTTTTGTTGGCATCTTTGGCCTGCTTGGCGGCGAGCTGACTGCTTTCGAGCCAGAAATCATAATTGCCCGTATACATCTGAATCTTTCCGAAGTCGATATCCGCTATATGCGTACAGACCTGATTAAGAAAATGTCTGTCATGTGAGATAACTATAACAGTATTCTTGAACTTCTCAAGAAAATCCTCAAGCCACCCGATAGAAATTATATCAAGATGGTTGGTAGGCTCATCCAGCAAAAGAATGTCCGGATTTCCGAATAATGCCTGCGCCAGAAGAACTTTGACTTTCTCATTTCCGGTGAGATCTTTCATCAGTTTCGAATGATGTTCATCGCTAATTCCCAGACCGCTCAACAGCTCCGCGGCTTCCGATTCGGCTTCCCATCCGTACATCTCAGCAAATTCCCCCTCAAGTTCGGATGCTCTTATCCCATCCTTGTCGCTGAAATCCGTTTTCGCGTATAAAGCATCTCTCTCCTCCATAACAGAGTAAAGTTTTTGATGCCCCATCATCACTGTTTTAAGCACCTGAAATTCATCGTACTCAAACTGATTCTGTTTAAGAGTAGTAAGTCTGTCTCCGGGAGTAATTATTACTTCGCCGGATGACTGCTCAATTTCTCCGGATAGGATCTTTATAAAAGTCGATTTGCCGGATCCGTTGGCTCCTATAATGCCGTAACAATTGCCGGGCGTAAATTTAAGATTCACCTCTTCGAATAAAGTCCGTTTTCCGAATCTGAGCGATAGATTGCTGGTGCTTATCATTTATACATTCATCTTTTTAGTTTCGAGATTAATTATATATATCAACCGGCCGAACGTTTTATTACAATCGCGAATACGCTTATACATATAAGCATATAAACACGTGGTCAGAAACGATAGGTTAATTCAGGTTAATTTTGAAAAATGATGAGAGAAGAAACGGGATATTTTTCCGGTAAAGCGTGTTCTCATTCAAAAGTCATATGCAAAAATAGCAAATAATTTGGTGGGTCACAAAGCAGTTACATTTTATTACTCCGGATAAAAGCTGAAGTTTACCGGCCGTCCCTTATCTCCCCCCCTATTTTATTATGAGAAACGATTTTCGCCTGCAAATGGAACAGGAGATTTTCCGCAATGTTGGTGGCATGATCCGCCAGCCGTTCAACATTACGGCTAAGCACAATCAGATGCGAGCATGGTTCCACAAGAGAGCTGTCGTTTTCCATCTTTGAAACAAGAAATTTAAAAATCTGTTTATTGAGATCGTCAACTTCATCGTCACTCAACAGCACATTCCGCGCAATTTCCGTGTCATTATGAATAAACGAATCAATCGCGTTTTTGAGCATCTCCTTTGCTTTCTGGCCCATCTCAATCAGCCGGGATTCCGCTATCAAAGAGTGATATGCATCCGTCTTTTTAATTCTGTTTGATATATTAACTGCAATATCTCCGCATCTTTCAAGCTGTTTGTTGATCATCATCGCGGAGATAATGAATCTCAGGTCAACAGCGACCGGCTGGAAAAGGGCGAGGATATTTTCGCACTGAGTTGTTATTAAATTATCGTATGCATCAATTTCCTTATCACGGGCTTTAATTCCCCGGCACAATTCTAAATCACCGCTTTCGAGTGCTTTAAAAGCCCTCTCAACCTGTTCATCGACAAGCGATGCTGCTTTTATAAGGTTGTTTTTCAGGCTGTTGATTTCCTGATCGAAATGTTCTCTCATTTTATCTCCTGTTTTATATTATCCAAAACGTCCGCTTATATAATCCTCAGTTCTTTTATTGTCCGGTGATGTAAACATCTTTTTCGTTTCAGAGAATTCTATTAATTCCCCCATATAGAAAAAGGCTGTAAAATCACTCACTCTCGCAGCCTGCTGCATATTATGAGTAACTATTATTATAGTATAGTCTTTCTTCAGTTCAAAGATCAGGTCTTCAATCTTAGTTGTCGAGATAGGATCAAGAGCACTTGCGGGTTCGTCCATCAGTATAACTTCAGGGTCAACTGCTAAAGTCCTGGCGATGCAAAGCCTCTGCTGCTGACCGCCGGAGATATTTACGCCCGAATCGTCCAGATTTTCTTTTACTTCATCCCAGAGAGCAGCCTGTTTAAGACATTTTTCTACAATTGGAGTTAATTTTTTAGTGTTTCTTACTCCATTCATCTTCAAACCGGCCGCCACATTATTAAAAATTGACATTGTCGGAAAAGGATTCGGCTTCTGAAAAACCATTCCAACCC
>JBAYWA010000055.1:0-8172 GCA_041674325.1 Melioribacteraceae bacterium
CGACTTATTTTAAAACAGTTACCGTTGAGACGGATAAAGCAACGCGGGTTTTTGTTAATATTGAGCAGGAGACGATGGGATTTATTTATTGCCTGGTTTCTCCCCCAGTCGGAGAAATTTTTATTAACGGCAATAAGAAAGCCGATCTTCCGATGATGAAAAACGATCTGATAAAAGTTACTCCGGGGTGGATTCAACTTGTGATAAAAAATCCAAAGTATGAAAAAATTGATACATTGATTTCGGTCCGGGCAAAAGACACACTGAATTTAAAATTCAGATTGAAAAACGAATAATTTTTATCCTTCTCAAAAGAAGTTATTTTAAAGAAGATGAAAAAAACACTGATCATATTATCATTTCTGATTGCCGCCGGCGTCTGCCCGGCACAGCTTAAATGGCAGGTTGTAGGCACAATGCCCTACCCTGTCTCGGGCGGGCAGGTTGTTTATGATATAGCCGGATTGAGCAATAAAATATATATCATCGGCGGGTATTCCGATTCGTTGCAGAGCGCAGTCGACTGGATTCAGGAATATGATGTATCGAAGAATATTTGGAGAATGGTGGGGCGGATGCTTCAGCCCAGAGATCAGTTTGTGGCCGATATATGGAAGAATAACATTCTCTATCTCGGCGGCGCGGTAGATGCATCAGCGGATAAAAACGCGCTCGAAACCTGGGACTATAATATAGTAACAAATCTGGCCTCAACGTACGACCGGAATAAAAATTTCGGAAGGCTCTTTTCCACCGGACAGATTGTGGGCGATAATTTTTATCTGATCGGCGGAGATCCTTCAAATCCCTCGGAACCGGTAGCATATATTACCGCATACAACCTGGCGACCAAGCAGGTCGGATTTACATTTAATTCTCCCTCGCCGGATCCGCCGCGTCAGCGGATGACATTTATAGTCGGAGATAATATCTATATTTTCGGCGGTGTTACAAACGGAGTAATGAAGGCAATCCAGAAATTTAATATTACCAGTCAGAAATTGGATGATCTGCCGGAACAGTTGAGCGAGTCGCGCGCAGCGGGTTCGGCGGTTTATAATCTGCTGAGCAGAAGAGGATTTATAATAGGCGGGTACAATGAAACATTAAGCGCAATGAATACCGTAGAACAGGTGGAGATTCAGACCGACGGCTCATTAAAAATTACCCAGTCCACTCCGCTGACATATGCAAGAACGGGAATGATGGCCGTTGCCTATAAGAACGGATTTGTCGCCGTATTCGGAGGAAGAAGCGATCGCGGTCATCTCGGCAAAGTTGTTCCGTATATCGAAATTCTTGTCGATGAATCATCTCCGGTAAAAGATGAAGAACTGCCGTCTGAATTCGCGCTCAATCAGAATTATCCCAATCCGTTCAATCCTTCCACTAATATAAGCTATGAGCTTGCATCGGGAAGCTTCGTGTCTTTGAAAATTTACGACGCAATAGGCAAAGAGGTTGCCACATTGGTGAATGAATTCCAGAATGCCGGAAGCCACTCTGTCAGGTTTTTGGCGGAAGACCACAAACTTGCGGCCGGAATTTATCTTTACAGAATAACAGCCGGAAAATTTTCATCAACTAAAAAAATGCTCCTGCTCAAATGATAAAAAAAACGTTACTGATATTATTCTTTGCGGCATTCTCCTCTTCTTTTGCGCAGGAGGTTACGTTCGACAGCGTAAAAAAATTATATGAGAATTTTAAGTATGACGAAATGCTCAAAGAATCCGATCTGCTTATAGGGAAAGGAGCATTGAGCGATTCGCTTCTTATAGAATTGCATCTTATGCGCTCAAATGTTTTTTATCAGAACGGATCCGATCAGTTGACCCGGAATAGCTTCGAAAGCATTCTGACGATCAGAAGGAATTTTATACCCGATCCTACCGTAACTTCCCCTAAACTGATTGCGATTTTTAATGAAGTTAAATTTGAGTTCATAAAAAAGAATCCCGATTTAACCCAGCAAGCCGATTCCACCGCTCAGCTGGAGGAGATTAAATTCAGGGAACAGGTTCCGCAGACAGGCGCTCTGCTTAAGAATATGATTTTGCCCGGTCTCGGCCAGATACACCACAATAATCCTGTAAAGGGATGGATTAATTCAGCCGCTTCAATACTCAACCTCGGAATTCTTGTCTATTATGCCGCCGACGCGAACAAAAAACAGAATATTTACCTCAATGAGACCAACCAGAATCTGATTCAGAAGAAATATGACGATTATAATAAATCGTTTAAGCTCAGAAATACTTTCATAATTACATATGCTGCAATCTGGCTGTATAGTCAAATCGATCTTATCTTCTTTACGGAAGATCCCGAACTGAGCAATCCCTCCCCGGTAAGCGGATTATTAGATCTGACGGCGCCGGGTAATGGAATCCAGCTGAGCTTCAGAATTCAATTTTAATCGAAAATCGTTTCAACTTTCCGCGGGTAACCCCGCCCCCAAAATCTGCTATTGATATCTTCGCCCCATTTCTCTACTTTGTTTAAAAGATCGGAAGGGACTTGAATGCAATTTGAACAGGTGATTGCCGAACTCCGGAAGCATGGCGATAAGCGTGCCGTTGCGGCACGTCATAAACTGGGTTTGAAAACGGATAATTATCTTGGAGTTGAATTAAACAAAATACTCTCTATTGCCGGAAAGATCGGAAAGAATCACAAAATTGCAGAACAGCTGCGCAAGACGGGAATTAGGGACGCCGCGCTTCTCTCTTTTTTTGTAGATGATCCCAAGAAGATATCGGTCGCCGAAGCCAATATTATAGTCAGGTCATTAGATTATCCCGATATGTCGGATGCATTCAGCAAAGTTGTTATTAATACTCCCCATATTTTTGATCTGGTAGATGAATGGAAAGACAGTTCAAAAGAGATGATTAAAAGGGCCGCCTATATGAGTGTTCACGGACTTGCGGGAAATAATCATAAGATAGAGGATGATTACTTCCTGGAATTTTTATCAAGAATTGAGAGGGAGTTCGGTTATTCCAAAAACTGGGTCAAGGATTCGATGATCCATGCGCTCAATAGTATTTCGATGAGGAACGGCAGTCTGAAAAACAGGGCCGCCTGCGTGATAAAAAACATCGGAAAATTTAAAGTTGAGTATCAGAAAAGTTCCGGAATAATACCGGCGCGGTTGATTGAAATAGAGAACGGCGGAAACTGAATAAACACGCCGGTTATAGTGCGCAAAGAGCACAATGTAGTTTTCTATTACGCCGATAATTCATATATTGACATTCGAATTTGAGATAGAGATATAATAATTTAATATGGATTTTAAACTAGAAAAAGTTGGCGATGTTGCGATTGTTCATGTTTTTCTTAACAGGGCAACACTCGCAAAAGCAATTATGTTCAAAGATTTTGTCTCGGAAATTATCACCGAAGGGACAATTAAAATTGTAGTGGATCTGAGCATCTGCGAATATGTTGATTCAACATTTCTTGGAGCGATGGTCGCTGTACTGAAAAAAGCCAATTCAATGAGCGGGGATTTGAGACTTGTATACAATAAAGAAATGCCGTCGCTCGTATTTGTGCTGACCAGAATGGATAAAGTTTTCAAAGTTTTCCCGGGCCTCGATGATGCCGTGGAAAGCTTTACCGGCGGGAAAACCGCCCTCAACTGGAAATAATTTTACTCATCCAATTTGCATATTTTGTAAACCTTGTCGTACTGCCTCACGCGCTCATTGCAGACAATAGTAACATCGTTCCCCTTTGCGGCGGCTGATAATTCTTTCTCCTCCTGCATCATTTTATCTATCTGCAACTCAACTACCCCGGTAGTGTTTCCAATTATATAAATTGAATCGCCTGATTTAAGCTCATCTGCCTCGATCCTGATAAAAGCCACCTCGCTTCTCTTATAATAATTCAGAACCTTTCCAATATATACTTTCCTGGTTGTGGCTATGCTGCCGTAAGTTTTCGCGTAACTTTCAGATCCCGGCTCACCGAAATAAAAACCGGGTGAAAATCCGCGGTTATATACTTTCTTCAGCTTCTCAACGGCTTCGGCTTTTTTTGTCTCGTCGAATTTATCTTCGAAATAGAGATCGATTCCCTGTCTGTAAACGGAAACAACAGTTGCTATATATTCGGGACTCCGTTTTCTCCCCTCAATCTTCAATGCATCAATTCCCGCTTCTATTAGTTTATCCAGAAATTCTATGCTGCAGAGATCCTTGGGCGACATCACATAATCGTCTCCCAGTTCAAGCTCAAATTTTTCGTCGCCGTCAATAATTTTATATTCACGTCTGCAGGGCTGTATGCATTCTCCGCGGTTGGCGCTTTTGCCGAAAATTTCGTGACTCATAAAACATCTTCCGCTGACAGCGATACACATTGCGCCGTGAACGAAAGTTTCGATCTCGATTGCGGATCTGCTTTTAATCTCTTTGATCTTATCAAGAGTGCATTCGCGCGCAAGTACTATTCTCGACGCGCCCAGGGACTCGTAAAATTTGACCGATGCGGAATTCGATGCGGAAGCCTGCGTGCTTATACAGAAAGGAATTTTAAGTTCCGCACATTTCTGAATTACGGACATATCCCAGCAGATAATCATATCAACGCCGGCTTCCTTTGCCGCCCGCACTATTTTATCCAGTTCACCGAGTTCATCTTCAAAAACTATGGTGTTGAGAGTCAGATTGGTTTTAACATTATTCTTTCTGCAATGGTCAACTATTTCGGGAAGATCCGAAAGATCAAAATTGTTTGCCGCTGCGCGCATATTTAAATTTTTAACGCCGAAATAAACCGCGTCGGCTCCGGCATTTATGGCGGCGTTGAGCATAGTCCAATTGCCTGCCGGCGCCAGAAGTTCGGGTTTTCTTATATTATTTTTTTCCATATGACGCAATAATAAGAAAAGTTGTGTAATTATTTTCTGCCGGGCTATCTTTAGGGACAATTTTTGATGAATTATGAGAAAAAACTTTATACTCGCACTGGCGGGAATCGGAATAGGGGGGATTGGTTTCGGGCTCGTAACGCCCGTAACGGTTTTGCTGCTGGAATTGAACCACGCACCAAGTTTTATAACCGGTTCCACTGCAATGGCGGGCTATATAAGTATTTTTATCTTTTCGTTTTATACGGGCAGATTAATTGATAGATTCAATGTAAAACGTATTTTGACCGCGGGCCTCCTAATCTGGATGATCAGCGCGCTTGCCCATATATTCTGGTATATCTATCCCCTGCTCTATTTTGTTAAAATACTGATGGGCATAGGGGGGACGTTTATATTTGTCTCCACCGAGGTGATGATAAATTTCTACAGCGACGAGACAAACCGGGGAAAGAATATAGGACTCTACGTTGTGATACTTTCAGTAGGAATAGCGGTTGGGTCGCTCTTGATCTGGACGATAAAGCTTGGCGATTGGGTTCCTTTTGTAATCGGCTCTTTAATGGTATTCGTCGTCTTCGTGGTTCAATCCCTGCTGATGAATGAAATTCAAATTACTCCGAAAGAAGTAAAAACAGAGAAGATGCCTCTTGCTGCAATGCCGCTGTTGAGCCTTCTCTCGGCCGCAATTTACGGCCTGTTCGAATCGTCCGTTATAGTTGTGCTTCCCCTGTACGGATTGAGGAATAATTTTTCGAGCGATCAGGTTTCATATTTTCTAGCTTCCTTTGTTACGGGTGGAATTGTTATCCTTTATATAGTGGGAAATATTGCTGATAAAATTTCAAAATACCGGCTGCTTCTTTTAATCTCCGCCGTGCTGGGATTATTTTTTCTCTTCCCCGCGCTTTTAATGGATTTCGGATTTCTTCTGGTTGTCTTCTTTTTCATCGGGGGAATTGTCCCCGCTTTTTATACCGTTGGTCTGAACTATACGGTTGAAAATGTTGAAAAGAGATTCATGGCGCAGGCAAACGGCTATTTTGTTATGATGTACGGGGCGGGTACAATAATGGGGCCTCTGCTGGGAGTTCTGCTCGTTGATTTCAACCGGCAGTATGCTTATTGGCTCTTTTCATCCGCGCTTTGCCTCTGTTTTTTCCTCCTGTTCAGGTTTTATAGCAGCGGCAAAGCCCGGTAATCCGCTGTCTGTTATTCCTCGCACTATTTTATTATCTTACAACAAAATTATTTATAATTGCTGACTGATGAGCGGTGTAGAAGAAAAGTTACTTAAAGAGATCTGTTCCCGGACGGGCGGCGAGGTCGCATTTATATTAAAAAAGCGCGGCGCCGAAAAAGTCATTTTGTCGTTCTGCGGTGAACTGAACAGGGAAGAGAAGAGTCTTCTCGAAATTATTAAGATGATTACATCGGGAAAGGGTGCCGCGCTCTCCGAAATAAAAAAATCGAAACCGTATAAAACTTTTTGCGCCGACCACGGCTATAATTCCTTCTATAGAGAAATGTTCCTTGAAGCGGAGAAAGCGGGTTACTATTTAGTGCTATTTTCAAAAAATAAATTGCCGGATTCAAAAACCGTCAGCGGGAAAATATCGGCCGATCTGGAATCGCTGAGAAAAATTTTATCGGATAAGAGCGCTGATAAATCAACGGAATTCCCCCATTATCAGCTGAGCGAAGAAGAGGTTCAGCAGACAATTCGGGAAACGATAAATAGCGTTAATATCGTCCTGTATTCAACCAGTGCGGACGGATCCGAATTCAATTTTATTACGGAAGCCGTTAGGACTCTCTTCGGCTATTCGCCCGAAGAAATTTATCAGAACAAATATCACCTTCTAAGATCCGTACACCCGTCGGATTTTACGCGGTTCAAGCATTTCATTGCCAAATTAAGAAACAAAGAAGACGCCGTAATAGAATACAGAATGAGGGACCGGTTCGTTAAGGAGCATTGGGTCCGCCATTCCGGAATTCCTTTGATAAAGAATAATGAGATCGTACGGATTGTAGGTGTAATTCAGGAAATTACAGAAGAAAAAAACATTCAGCTCCGGCTCGAAAAATCGGAAGAGCGGTTCAGAATGCTAATCGATACCGCCGAAGACCTGATCTTTGTACTGGACGGATTCGGTTATTTCAGCATGGTTAATAAAAACGGCGCTGCGGCGCTCAGTTATCTTCCGGAAGAGATGCTGGGAAGGCATTTTCTGGAATTCATCGACAAAGAGGATGAATCTAAAATTGCAGAATCGTTCACGAAAATTCTTAACTCCGACGGCATCACAACTTTCGAGACGGTTTTTCTTGACCGCTTCGATAAAGGAGTTACATTCGAGATCAACGCAAAGCCGATGCTGACGAATGGCGAAGTGACTGGAATGCTCAGCTTCGGGAGGAATGTTACAAAAAGAAAAATCGACGAGCAGAAGATAAAAGATCTGAACTCAAAACTGATTGAGGCCAGCCGGATAATTTCCATCGAGCGGGAAAGAGCAAGAAATAAAATTTCTGTGCTGGAAGAGGTCAATAAACTCAAGAGTGAATTTATCTCGAACGTCTCTCACGAAATGCGCACGCCACTTGCATCCATAGTCGGCTTTGCCGAAACCCTGGTTTCAGACTCCGACCTGCCTAAGGAAACTCTCGATGAATTCTGTAATATTATTCTGATGGAAGGAAAGCGGCTGGCCAAGCTTATTAACGATATACTCGATTTTTCAAAACTGGAGAGCGGCGAAGAGGAATTGCATAAGACCAGCGTGAGCATAAGAGAATTAATAGAGGAAGTTCTGAAAGGCTTCGAGGATCAGATTAAAGAAAAACATCTTGTTGTCTCCAAAGAATATCCCGAAGTGAAATTCCTTATCAATGCAGATAGAGACCGTCTCTTCAAAGCATTCTGGAACCTGATATCGAATGCGGTTAAATTTACGGGAGAAGGGGGAAGAATCTCTGTAATTCTTCAGGATTTCGGGAAAGAGATTGAAATCGCTTTCACAGATACGGGAATAGGCATCAGGGAATCGGATCTGCCGAATCTTTTTCAGAAATTCAGCAAAATTGAGAATAGCGGGGCTCCAATAGGGGGAACCGGATTCGGACTTGTAAGCGTAAAACAGATTGTTGACCTTCACAAAGGCTTTATAAAAGCCAGAAGCCAGGTGAACAAGGGAACAACTTTTATTATCAGACTTCCAAAATAGAATTACAGCCGAGGGTATATTGGAAAAATTGGTTTTTATTATTGATGACGAAGAGTC
>JBAYWA010000056.1:0-8163 GCA_041674325.1 Melioribacteraceae bacterium
ATTTGCCGGGTTTCTTTTTCATAAATTACCGGTATCATAAATAAATAATATCAGAGAACGGATGAGAAACAAAAACAAATCGCTTCTTCCCGCCGGAACATTCTACAATGAGATTTCGGATTTCTATGAAAAGATGATCGACTTCGATAAGAATCTTGAGTTGAGAACCCGCGCATATCAGAAAATCTTCCGCAAAAAAGGAAGAGCCGCGGATATCGGATGCGGTGTGGGATTGGATTCCCTCGCCTTAGCATTGAACGGCCACGTTGTTCACTCTTTCGATATCTCACCAAGAATGATAGAAGAGACCGGAAAGAACGCCGTGAAATACGGAGTAAGGCTTGAAGCGCGTGTGAGCTCGTACGAAACATTATCAAAGTCATATAATAAAAAATTTGATTATGTGATATCGGTAGGAAATACCATCGCGCACGTTGATTCATCGGGACTCAGGTCGGCAGTTCGCAAAATGTACGGAATGCTCGTCCCGGGCGGAAAGATTTTTTTACATATTCTGAATTATCCGCTGATCATAAAAGAGAACCGGCGGATTAACAATATTGCCAACCGCGGCGGGAAGGTTATAATACGTTTTTATGATTTTGCCGCCCGGCATCTGAACTTTAATATTCTCTCTTTCATGCAGGATTCGCCGAAACAATTTCAGCTGGTAACCACAAAGCATTTCCCTCATTCAAATAGTGAAATCGCTTCCTATTTAAAAGGGGCGGGATTCGGCCAAATTGAATTTATGTCGAATTTTACCGGAGATAAATTCGACTTTAAAAAATCGAAGGATCTGTTTATAGAAGCCGTTAAAAAATTATAAATCCCTTTTACAGAAACGGCAGACCTTGGCTTTGACTTTTATCTTTTCTGCGCAATACGGACATTCTTTAGTTTCTTCGCCTATCTCGCCGTCAACCGCGTCCGCAAGTTTAAATGCCTGCCTGTTCATCTGATAATCTTTATAGAGTTCCTGTGCGTTCGAAAGAGCTTCTTTCAATTTCTCCGGCCGCGCGATGCAGGAATAACTCGTCTCCCCCATCTCCGCCGCGGTCTGAATCTGAACATTTCCGAACCCAAACATCCTGCCCATCAATGATTGCTGGTAAGAAACATTGTTGATTTTATCTATCGGGCTCTCTTTCGAGTTAATTGATAGAACGCCGCATTCATCAATCACGCGGTGACTCGTTACAACCCACAGATCAAATTTCCACGAATAATATTTATAAACTAAAAAAAAGAAGGAGAAGAGAGGAATCAACATAAAATAGGGTGAAATCGAACTGTCTTTTAGATAAACGTATACGGTCAGAGCTATTAACAAGAGGGGAATCATAAAGGGAATAATTAAAATAAACCAGTGTTTACGCGTCTCGAATAAAATTTTCTCGTCTTTTCTTATTGGGGTTCTCATTTTATCCTCGTTTAAAATTATAATGACGCTAATTTATTTGCGGTTTTCTCTTTCAGATTTTCCAGAGTCTCTTCGCTGAGCATGCGAAATGCCTCGTCGCGCAGTTTTCCCCATTGATGATGAACCGGGCAGGGCGTTTCGTGCGAACAGCCGGGAAAACCCAGGACGCAGGATTTAAAAACATCCAGCCCGTCAATCGCTTCAACGATGTCGATTAATTTTATCTGATGCGGAGACTTTGCCAGAAAAAATCCGCCGCTCTTCCCCTTTTTCGATCCTATGATTCCGCTTACCGTAAGAATCTGCAAAACTTTGGATACAAATTCTTTCGGCACTTTTAATTCTTTTGAAACATCTTCGGCTTTATAGATTATCTTCTCTTTTGTGGAGAGGAATAAAACGGCTTGAAGACCCAGTTCGCAGGCTTTTGAAAAAAATACGGTCATATTTCTCTGTTCTCCGTTTTTCTATTTAAAAATATGCATTCTTCACCGATTTATCACTCAATTATTAATAATCAAACAACAGCTTTTCATCTTTGATGAAGTTATTTTTAAAAGTAGAGAACGATGTGAGCGGGGGTAAAAAAAGTCCCCTTGTGGAGGGGACTCAATAAATTAGTTGAGAGTGTTTACCGGAGATGTATCGGAAGCGAATGTCAGTTCTTCGACTTTCACTTTTATTACTCCTCTGCCAATCATGCCCAGTTCAAGAGCAGTTCCTTTTGAGAGATCTAAATCGCGTCCTTCTATATAGGGACCCCTGTCGTTGATTCTTACAACGGCAGATTTACCATTCCGCAGATTGGTTATCTGAAGAATTGTCCCGAAAGGGAGCGACTTGTGCGCGGCCGTTAAAGCCATCTGATTATATTGTTCTCCATTAGCGGTCTCTTTGCCGTGAAAGCGCGGACCATACCAGGAAGCGGTCATCACCCCAAGTTTATTGAAACTAACGGATGTTAAGTTCGGTTCTGCATCTCTGCTTATTGTTATTTTAGCCACACCATTCGTTTCTATAGCCGCGGTGTCGCCAAATCCGATAAACCCGACACTTATGCCCGTCAGAACAATGATGAAAACCATTTTTAACTTACGCAAATATTACCTCGTTGTTATTGTACATATCAGTTAAAGTTTGAGTAAAGGAAAAACTTCAGTCCGTAATGCGGATGATGTTAATTCTTAATGCGGGATGTGAACCAGATGCTGGTTCTGCCGGAATTATTGTCGTTGCCGATAAATTGTTCGGAAAGGAGATAATTTATAGGAATATAACGGTTATTCTCTTTTTTCAATGCCGATTGGTATCCGACCAGGCATTTCTCTCTGTTATCCTGATCTGACTGCCCGGCGGTTTCTGCATCAAGCAAAACAGGATTGCTGTCCTTCTGTAATACACTTCCGGCTTTACAATTATATTTCCCGCCTGCAACAGGACCGGAAACAACCGTCCCGGCACATGCCAGAATTATAATAAGAAAGAAATATGTCAGCCCTCTGACGTTCAAGTAATTGCCCTCTAGCGTATACTTAAAAATTGACTTCCCTAATTTAATCATTTCCGGTCATACCAGACAAGCATTTGAGCCTTTTCCGGGGAGATCCGGAAAATAAAAACCTCGTTTTTACTCGATTTTCGGGCTTTTCAAAGAAAGCCTCTCTAATAAGACAATTCCGGAGATGGAAATTTCGATTTTCCGGGAAGCCGCGGCGCCTCTAATTGCGGTTAATGGGACGGCGCATCTTAATATTCCCTCTTCTTTTTTCATCTCCAACGATGAGGAAAGCCGAATCGTTCTCCCGCATGTGTTGCGGGCTTCTGATTTCAAGTCTAATCCCTTTTTCATAAGTTGCACTACAAAAACGTAAGAGAATCGATGCCAAATATCTCGGTCTTCCTCCCCTCCTCAAATAGATCAGCCACACTGGAAATTGTAAACAGGCTGAAAGAATCAGAATGTGTTAAAAACATCTTTATCCTGCCGGTTAATGCCGGCGAGACCGCGATAGAGGGGACTACGGAACTTGTGACGGACAGAATAGAGAGTTCAGAGACAATCAGACTGATGGCTGAGAGATGCGGCGGGGACTATGTTCTGATCATGACCAGATCAATGGGGATTGAGATGAGTACATTTGCAATTGAAAGAATGCTGCATATTGCGGAAGATACGGGGGCGGGGCTGCTTTATTCGGATTATTTCGAGATAAAAAACGGGGAGCGGGAAATTCACCCCACCACCGACTATCAGACCGGAAGCGTAAGAGATGATTTTGATTTTGGTCCCCTTTTATTGATAAACCCGATTGCATTAAGATCGGCTGCAAAAACAATAAAACCAAATCATAAATTTGCGGGATTGTATAATCTCAGATTGAACATCTCCAGGGATTTTCTGATTATGAGAATACCTGAATATCTTTACACATACAGAGAGACCGATATAAGGAGTTCCGGACAAAAACAATTTGATTATGTAAATCCGCGGAACAGAGCTGTTCAAATTGAGATGGAAGAAACGGTTACCGGACACCTGAAAAAAATAGATGCTCTTTTGGAGCCCCCGTTCCTGGAAATTGATGATGATGAATCCAACTTTGATTTTGAAGCCTCTGTGATTATTCCGGTGAAGAACCGGATTAAAACAATTGGAGACGCCGTGAAGTCGGCTCTTAATCAGAAAACGGATTTCCGTTTTAATGTAATTGTCGTAGATAATCATTCGGACGATGGAACAACGGAACTGCTTGGTAAATTTTCTGCGGATAATAAAAACCTCATTCATATAATTCCGGAGAGGAAAGATCTGCTTATAGGCGGATGCTGGAATCTGGCGGTTAAAAATAATTTATGCGGGAAATATGCAATACAGCTCGACAGTGACGATTTATTTAAAGATGAAAATGCCATTCAGTCTGTTGTTGATCTGTTTGTGAAGGAAAAATGCGGAATGGTTATAGGATCATATCTGCTTACCGATTTTGCATTGCGCGAAATCGAACCCGGACTTGTGGATCACAGGGAGTGGTCTCCGGAGAACGGGCCGAACAATGCATTGCGGATAAACGGATTGGGGGCGCCCCGCGCATTCTATACGCCGCTCATCAGAAAGACCGGAATCCCGAATGTCAGTTACGGCGAGGATTATTTTCTAGGATTGCGGATTTCCCGTGATTTTAAAATTGGAAGAATTTACAATCCGATTTATCTTTGCAGGCGCTGGGAGGAGAATACCGACTCCGCTCTGACTATACAGAAACAGAACATGCACAACATTTATAAAGACAGACTCCGTACTTTTGAGATTTTATCGAGAATAAATAAGAACCGTTTAAAATGATGATCGAAGAGAAGCCGGATAAAAATCACGCCTCCGACTGGTGGGCGGAACGCTCAAAAAGTTTACTCGACGAACAGAAATCTTCGTGGAGCCTGCTGAATACCAACTACCGGAATCTCGAAAAAGTATTGATCCGAGAATTTGAATTTGACGGCTTTACGGTCAAGATGCAGTTCAATCCGGATAGGATAATCTCCTCATCGGCCGATGTAAACAGCGAGACTATTAAAAACAGAAAATGCTTTTTATGTCCGGTTAATCTTCCCTCCGAGCAGAGCGGATTGTCATATAACAAGCATTTTCTTATCCTGCCGAATCCGTATCCCATATTTTCGGAACATTTAACTGTTTCAAAAAAAAATCACACGCCTCAGACTATTATCGGAAATTTCGCGGAGTTCCTGGAAATTTCGCGGGCGATCGGAAAATATTTTACCGTGTTTTATAACGGCCCAAAATGTGGGTCTTCCGCTCCAGATCATATGCATTTTCAGGCCGGAACAAAAAATGTAATGCCGGCGGAATACGAATTTGAATCGATGGTCGGAAGATTATCAAGAACGGTTATAAGCAACGGAAAGATCGAAGTCCGGTTTTTCGAAAATCATCTCCGTTATTTTATCTCATTCGAATCACCCGATAAAGGAGAGCTTCTTTTTGCTTTCAAGACATTCATAAATTCGTTTAAAAAAATATCACCTCATCACGAAGAACCGCTGCTAAACCTTATTGTAAGTTTTCAGGAAGGTATCTGGCGGCTGCTGATCTTTCCAAGAAGCAAGCATAGACCCGCCCGCTTTTTCGGCGATACGGAAAACCGGCTTCTCATCAGTCCCGCCGCGGTTGATATGGGAGGATTAATTATTTCTCCCCGTATTGAAGATTTTGAAAGAATTACTAAAGACGAGATAACGGAGATCTACAGGGAAGTTTCGGTAACAAAAGAATATTTCGAATTTTTACGAAAGAAGATCGGGGAGATATTTATTTAAAGGGGCGCGCTTCATGCACCCCTTCGTTTTTACAACACTTTTACCGCTATAAGACTCACGTCATCGTCCATTTCGCCGCCGGTATAATCTAAAATCTCTTTTTGAATCTGCTCCATCGAATCCTGGCCGGCATTCATCGACGCTATAAAATCCATTAGTTTATCTTCGCCGTAAAGAGTTCCCGATTTATCCCGCGCCTCGGTAATTCCGTCCGTCACCAAAAATAATTCGTCGCCGCTTTTAAGTTTTATCTCGGTGTCTTCATACTCGCCGGATTTGCTGAATCCCAGCAAAACCCCTTTTGAGATGATTCTTTCCACTCCGTCCGATTTAAAGATAAGCGGCAGATCTCCGGCCCCCGCATATCGGGCCGTTTTATTTTTCTTATCGAGTATGATAATTGAAAGTGTAATAAAAACTTCGGCTATTCTTTCATCCTTGAAGACCGACTCGTTCACTTTATGCAGTATATGGCTTGGCTGGTAATCGCTGGACGATTCAAGCACGAACCGCGCGGCGCTTCTTACATAGCCGGCATAAGCAATTGCGAAATACCAGGCGCCCCATCTTTTGCCCATCACATCGCCGAAAATTATCGCAAGGTTATTTTCGTCGAGTTTAAAATAATCTATAAAATCGCCGCCCGGAATGCTCTTGAACGGCATATGCCAGTGCTTTATCTGAAATCCCTCGAACTGCGGAAATTCTTCCGGAACAACCTTTGTCCCCATCGAATCTGCGGCTTTTTGAACCTCGTCAACAACTTTAACACGCTCTTTCTCGAGACTCTTTAAAATCGCGGAAACTTTTGCTATTACAACTTTAGGGCTTGATGTTTTGATTATATAATCTTCTATCTCAAGATCATACCCCTGGAGAATATCTTCCTCCTCTCCTTTGGCGGTGAGAAAAACGAACGGAATCTGTTTGAGTTCCGGATTATTCAGCAAAAGTCTCCGGAATTCATATCCGTCCACTTCCGGCATCATCACATCGCTTATTATCAGGTCCGGTTTGATCTTTTCGGCGAGTTCATAACCTTCTTTTCCGTTTCCGGCAACCTCGCATTGAAAACCGGCTTTAGTAAGATTATAGTTGAACAATTTTGCGATATTGAATTCATCTTCAACCAGAAGAATTCTTCCGTTAGATTTTATATTATCCTGTGTCACCTGTTTTCCAAAATTATTTTTTTTATTCCCCTTTCTTTTTCAAATTCTAAAACATTTCGACTGTTAAGCCGCCTCACTATTTCTGAAAACTTTTTATAGCATCCTGCAACTCGTTATAAGATTCAAAAACCCTGAACAAGCGGGTCAGCTCGAACATTGATCTTACCGGCGGCTTGAATCCGACCAGTTTAAGATCTCCTCCCATTTTGGCTACTTTCTTGAGAGTATTAACAATCACGCCCAGAAAAGTCGAATCTATGAACTCAACGGAAGTAAGATCGATAATCAATTTTTTATATCCGGCGCTTATTTTTTCTGTTACGTTAAATTTAAGCGCTTCCGCCTCGCGCAGCGTAGCGCGGTCGAGATTCACAATTTCAACAACTACATCATCAATAACTTCTTCAA
The DNA here is from genome assembly GCA_041674325.1 of Melioribacteraceae bacterium. Taxonomy (GTDB): domain Bacteria; phylum Bacteroidota; class Ignavibacteria; order Ignavibacteriales; family Melioribacteraceae; genus Fen-1258. The sequence continues at coordinate 7,339 of JBAYWA010000056.1, forward strand.
CTATTTCCATGTTTCACCTTTTCTTTTATTCTTTCGGCGAATCAATCTTATATTTATCCATCAGCCTGTAAAGAGTAGCCCGCCCTATCTTCAGTCTGCGCGCAGCTTCAACAATATTTCCATCTGTTACTTTAAGCGCGTGTCGTATAGCTTCCTCTTTTAATTTTTCAAATGGGACAACGGGCGATTCGTCGCTGAAAATTACGCCGTTGGTTCCGAAGTTCATATTCTGGAACTGGGAAGCGATGTTTGCGGGAAGAGAGTCTATTTCTATCTGATCGCTATCGCTCAATATCATGCATCGTTCCAGCGTATTTTCCAGTTCGCGCACGTTTCCGGGCCAGTCGTAATCATACAGAATTTTCAAAGCCGGTTTTGATACTCCCCTGACGCTTTTTCCGAGTTTAGAGTTAAAATAGTTTATGAAATGATTAATAAGAATAACTATATCGCCTTTCCTTTCCCTCAGCGGAAGAATGTTAATGGGAAAAGAGCTCAACCTGTAATACAAATCCTCTCTGAATTGTTTGTTCTCAACAGCAGCTTTAAGATCGCGGTTGGTAGCTGAAATTATTCTTACGTCGGTCTTAATAACCTCGTTGCCGCCGACGCGTTCAAATTCTTTCTGCTGAATCACTCTTAAAATTTTCGCCTGGAGGGCCATCTCCATCTCGCCAATCTCATCCAGAAATATGGTTCCGCCTTTGGCCAACTCGAATTTTCCGATCTTTCTTACATGAGCTCCCGTAAAAGCTCCCTTCTCGTGTCCGAATAATTCGCTTTCCAGAAGTTCTCTGGGTATGGAAGCGCAATTTACAACTACGA
>JBAYWA010000057.1:0-8084 GCA_041674325.1 Melioribacteraceae bacterium
AATCTCCTTGATGCTGCTTGGGAACAGATACCCCCAGGAACTTATAGGACCATTGGCACACGGCACTCCGTTCGATCCCGTGCATCCTTATACATACATGGCTGCATTATACAATCTTATTGTCTGCACCGGCGTTGCGGTAATTGTGACCCTATCGCAAAATAAACTGAAACATTTTGCCGCAAAGATCAGAAAAAATCCGCACCACTCTTCAATTATGTACTCAATGGTGGGATACAGTATCATCGTTGTTCTTGTAGATGTTTTATCGGCAGTCTTCAAATTCAACATTGGATCGTTAGGAATTTTATTTTGGGCAACAATTCTGGCCTCGGCATTTATTGCCATGATTACTACGTTCTACGTTAAATATGATGCTGAAGCTCAGACTGCCGGCTTAACGGTATGGTCTATTCACAAAGCCAAGGAATGGTTCAAGGGTAGAAAATTGAATGAGCGCGAAGGCGAAGTGATAAAAATTAATTGGAAATTGGTTGACGACGAAGACAAGGACGTATTAAATTTTTCTAAAAAAGATATGCACAAAATGGCAGCTGAGCCGGGTGATCTCGTTTATATTTCAGACGCCCGTAAGTGGCTTGGCGGACTTAAATCATGCCATTCAGTATATGGCGAGCCGCATAATGAAGAAGGAGTTGTTCACTTAAGAAAAGTCCATCTCGATAAGGGTCTTTTTGTCGAGGGAAAAATTATGCTTGCTGAAAAAGAGATGTGATTGTTGTCCAAAGTCAGAGGCCGGAAGCTGAAAATTTTAACATATAGTTTTCACTTCCGGCTTTTTACGTTTGGCTCTTCTTATTCCCGAATTTTGCTTTTAACTTCTTTTCTACAATCGGCGGGACGAACTCCGAAACATCTCCCTGAAACTGAGCAAGATTCCGGATGATTGTTGAATTGAGATATGTGTATCTCGCATGGGGCATCAGAAGGATAGTAGTGATATCACCGGCAAGTTTTCTGTTCATCAACGCCATCTGAAATTCGTATTCAAAATCGCTTATAGCCCGCAAACCCCTTATAATTCCGACCGCTCCCACCTGTTTGGCATGATCCACCACCAACCCGTCGAAGGAATCGACTACAACCCGTTTATAAGATTTGAGGCTCTCCTTGAGCATTTCAACGCGCTCTTCAACGGAGAATAATGCTGTCTTCCCCGGATTTCGGGCGACGGTTACTATCACCTCTTCAAACAATTCAACCGCCCGGCTTACTATATCAATATGTCCGTTGGTAACCGGGTCGAAAGTTCCCGGGTAAACTACCTTTGCCATAATTACTCTTAATTGTTCAACGATAAAATAAAATACTTTACTGTAATTACAAAAGCGGATGAGTGTAATTAATCAGACACCTCCGCTGAATCCTTCCCGAACAGGTAGATCAGACTGTCCCCCATTTTCCTGAATGCCTCTATGCCGAATGCCTCTTCGTCTTTAATTTTGGTTTGGATTGATCTTTCAATCAGCAGTAACCCCTCATCGGCCAAAAAATCTTTTTCGAGTATGTTTTTGATTACAGTATGAATATCGTCCTTGAAAAAAGGGGGATCCGCCAGAATCAGATCGTATTTTTCGTGACCTGAGATTTTGGAAAATCTTACCGCATCCATTCTGTATATTTTACAATTGTCATCGGCACCGAGGGATGAGATATTTTCCTGCAGCATTCTCGAAACATGAAAGTCTTTCTCAACAAAATGAATCTCCGATGCGCCGCGGCTGAGCGCTTCCAGCCCCAACGAGCCCGAACCCGCGTAAATATCGCAGCACCTTATCCCGTCAAAATCGATAGAGTGAACCAGAAAATTGAAAATCGATTCTTTTGTTTTATCAGTTGTAGGACGCACTAATTTTGAATTAGGAAATTTAATTGTCCGTCCCTTGAATTTACCTGCTATTATCCTCATCAGACTATTCTTATGGCAATTCCGGCCGCGGCCGTGAAAGAATTGAATTTTATCCGGTGGAGCGGATTGTTCATTATCGGATCCTCCGCTTTAAGTCTCTCAAAAGGATTGATGATTATCAAATTTGAGCCTAAAAAATTCTTTAATTTATTCTCAAATTCATCTGTAAGATCCTGTCCGTAGAGCAGTATTCTGCTGAAATCGCTCAGTGAAAGATTGAATTCATCCAATTTTTTCACCGCTTCGGTCAATTCTTCGAATATGCTTTGCGAGGACGCATCGAGCACTTTAAAATAAAATGGTGATGCACCCTCCATCGCCGATATCGATGACGATTTCTCGTCTATATAAATACTGAGCGTAATCTCATTCTGGTTTTTTTCCCCATTCAGATACAAAAAAGCGTTCGAAGCGAGGTGCGCGTTATCTATATATTTAAGGACAAGTGAATTCCGGGAACTGAATTTGTTAATCGCCGTAACAAGATTTTTGTCAACCGCAAAAACTATAGCTTTTTTCTCCCTGCGGGTTCTGCTTTTATCGATTTCAATATGCTGGATGAAAAAATTGTCTTTGTCGCAGTACGGAAACAGAACCGATATTTCCCAGCGGAAATGTTCATGGAGATCTTTTTTCACCAGGGAATCTTCGTACGGAACTTCAAATATCCTGAAAAAATTGTTTGGAAGAGAGAATGAAATGCTCTGCGAACTGAGTGGTTTCTTTTTTACTATTTTATTAAATGAAGACTGGAGGATGTCGATCATTTTGTCTTCTGAAAAGCTGGAATTAAAATTTTCGGTGTGTATCGTCTGATCTATATTTTCAAGATAAAAGGAATTATCCTTATAACTAATCTCAATCAGCTGGAGTTTAGTCTCGCTTAAGTTTATTCCCGTATGATTTTTAAACACAGCAACTCATTCTCTTTTGAACTTTTATTCAAGGACTATATAATTTTTAATTTTTTCAAGTTTTTTTCTGCCAATCCCTTTGATATTCAACAATTCATCGAGAGATGTAATCCTGCCGTGTTTAACTCTGTAATCCACAATTGCGTTGCTTATTTTCATTCCGATTCCCGGCAGCCTGCTCAGCATTGCGGCATCGGCATTATTTATATCTATTTTTCCGGTGAACGAGGAGTTGCTATCAGGAATTTTACCGGCAATATTTCTTTTTGTAAAATCTAAAAGTTCGGGTTGAGAAGCAATCTTTTTCTCTTCCTGATCACCGGTTGAATCCGTTGTCCCGGGATCTCCGGATGCGGCATTAAAGAGACTATCCTCATTCTTATAATCGAATTCAAGAAATGTGCTTTCATTTCTATTATCCTTTATGATGTTTACGATAATCCCGAAAAGGGTTGCTATCAGAAGAAAGAGAACCACATTGGTTTCGGTCGAAGTAAACCCGATTTTTTTCGAAAAATTTTCAAGTTTTTTCATCAGCCCCCCTGTTAATAGTTAATAACAGACTGAGTTTAACGAAACGCCAAAAAGAGTAAGAACTGAATTATCTAATCGGAGACTTTCATATTTGGGAGTTTCTGAAGCTCCTTCAGAAATTCTTTTTCTTTGCTTGTCACATTGCGGGGAACGTGGATATTAATTTTAACCAGTTGATCTCCGGCGCCGTGACTATTCAGATGCTGAATTCCCTTTTCACGCATCTTTAAGAATTTGCCCGCCTGTGTGCCCGCCTCAATTTTTAATTTGGCGCGGCCGTTCAAAGTCGGAACCTCTACTTCGGTTCCAAGTACCGCTTCAGGATAACTGATGTAAAGATCGTAGATAACATTATCTCCATCACGCACAAAAAACTGGTGAGGAACTTCTTCAAAAAGAACTATAATATCACCGGCCGGACCGCCGTTTTTGCCGGCATTGCCTTCTCCGCGCAGTGTCATATAATTTCCGTCGAATACTCCGGCAGGCACATTGATCTTAATTGTAGATTCATCCTGAACTCGTCCGTCTCCGGAGCAATTTGTACAAGGTTCCGAAATTATTTTTCCCGTTCCGCTGCAGTTGTTGCATGGCGCGATATTTACAAACTGGCCAAAGATCGATTTTGAAACCTGCCTTATTTCACCGCTGCCGTTGCAGACGGAACAGGTTTTAAATGCCGACGAACTTTTTGCACCGGATCCGCCGCAGGAGGAACATTTGCCGTATTTTTTAATTTTTACTTTTTTTGTTGTGCCTGTAGCAATTTCTTCAAGTGTTACCTTCAAAGAAATTTTTAAATCAGATCCGGGCTGTCCGGTCGAACGCTGACGCGATCTTTGCTGCTGAGATCCGCCGAAAAAATCATCAAAAATCGAAGATCCCCCGAATGATCCGCCGAAGATATCCGAGAAATGGCTGAATATATCATTAACGTTAGTAAAACCGGGATCACCTTTTAATCCGCCGTGTCCAAAACGGTCGTATTTAGCACGTTTCTCATCGTTGTTAAGAACTTCATATGCCTCGGCAGCCTCCTTAAATTTCTCTTCGGCCTGTTTATCACCGGGATTTCTATCCGGATGAAACTGCATGGCAAGTTTCCTGTATGCTTTTTTTATCTCATCTTTCGAGGCACTTTTACCGATTCCTAAAACCTCGTAATAATCTTTCTTTGTCATTAAAACTTTCCTTTATTCATTCTCATTTGAATTTTCTTTACTGTCTGAATCTGGATCATCCGTGCCGCCGGAAATTTCCAGTTCCTGGCTTACAATCACTTTTGAGTGACGAATCACCCTGTCTTTGTACATATATCCTGTCTCCAGCACTTCCAGAACTGTGTGGGGCGGAACGCCTTGTGCCGGCTGCTGCATCAATGCCTCGTGAAGATTTACATCGAATGGTTTCCCTTTGGCTTCAATTTTTTTAATCCCCTGTGCATCCATAATTTTCCCGAATTTTTCATATACCATCAGCAATCCTTTTTTGGTGGAATCGAAACTGGTGGCTTCATCGATATGCGAAAGGGAACGTTCCAGGTCGTCGTATACGGGGAGAATATTCCTGATGAAGGACTCCGCGGCATACTTCAAAATATTCAGCTGATCGTTCTCTGTCCTGCGTTTATAATTTTCAAACTCCGCAGCTTTTCTGAGAAGTGCGTCTTTCAATTCCGCGTTCTGTTTTTCCAGTTCTTCAATTCTGCCGAGAGCAGCTTTTAATTCGGAAGAATCCTGCTCCGGAAGCTCGGCCGGTTTACCGGCATCCGGGGTGGAATTTTCTTCTCTTTCTATCGGGATCTTATTTTCTTCATTCTTTGTATTGCTGTTTTTACTCAATGTTCTGCTTCCGTTTAATTAATGATTTATCTCTGTTTAGTTAATTCCTGCGTTAATTGTTCGGCTATATATACTACTGCGGCAACAATCTTTGAATAATCCATCCTTTTTGGTCCCATAATACCCAATGTGCCGTGCAGATCCCCAATTTTGTATTCTTTTGAGATCATGCTGTAATCAGAAAGTTTTTCATCCTGAATTTCCTGGCCTATTGTTATTGACACATCAGTTTCAAGCGGTAATTTTTTTCCATCCAGAATGTGAATAATAATATCCTTGTTTTCTATCAGCTCAATCACGCTTTGAAAATTATTCACATCTTCAAATTCGGGTTGCATCAAAATATTTTTTGTGCCTGAGATAATGGCTTTTTCGCTGCTTATATCGGTGAATATTTTATCTACGGAATCCAGAAATACGCGAATAATCGGGCGGTAATTTTCAGAATTAAAATCTTTAACCCGTTCTTCAATTGAGTTTCGGATCTCAGAAAAACGGAGTCCAGTCAGCCGTTCGTTTAAAAGCTGCTGGACTGACGCAATCTGTTCTTCAATAACTTCCGCGTCAATTTCAAGAGTAATCGTTTTCACCAGCCCCGAGATAACGCTTACAACTACAAGTATTCTCGTTGACGAGAGCTGCACTATCTGAATCTTCTGAAGGATCGCCTGTTCGAATTTCGGATAAGTAACCATCGCAAGCTGATTAGTCAGATCACTCAGTATGCTGGACGTAATTTTAAGCAGTTCTTCGGTCTGATTAGGCGCCGAACTCAGATTTGCATCAATTATATTCTTAGCACTCTGGTCAAGTTTAGGAGGATCCATCAAAGAATCAACATAAAACCTGTACCCTTTATCGGTCGGGACTCTTCCGGCGGAAGTATGCGGATGGTTCAGAAAACCGGTATCCTCCAGATCCGACATTATATTTCTTATGGAAGCCGGAGATAATCCAATGTCATATTTCTTGGATATATTTCGGGAGCCTACAGGATTTGCGGTTAGAATAAATTGATGAATCACAAACCGCAGAATAGCTTTTTCTCTCTCTTTTAACTGATATTCAACCATGACAAATCAAACATACTCATTTTTTGCGGGTTCAAAGTTATCAAAAAAATAGAAAATTTTCATTGACTGTGTCTGGTTGCCGGTAGATCCCATTCTGACCGGATTTCGAACGGATCTTCAGAAAAGTTTTTTGCGTATATTTTGCATCGAAAAGTAGATTAATTGGAGAAGTTGTGGCTGAAACATACAAATCCGCCGGGGTTAATATTCAGGCCGGCGACGAAACTGTCGAAAAGATAAAATCACTTGCAAAATCAACATTTAATAAAAATGTTTTATCGGGTATCGGGCATTTCGGCGCATTCTATGAAGTCGATCTAAAAAAATGGACAAATCCCGTTCTTGTTTCTAGTGTCGACGGGGTGGGAACTGAATTGAAGATTGCTTTCGCGATGGATAAGCACGACACTGTTGGACAGGATCTGGTTAATCATTGCGTGAATGATATCTCTGTTTGCGGGGCCGAACCGCAGTATTTTATGGATTACCTCGCTTTCGGAAAACTCTTCCCTTACAAAGCCGAGCAGATTATAAAAGGATTTTCCATCGCGTGCAATGAAAATGGGGTTGCTCTTATAGGAGGCGAAACCGCGGAGATGCCAGGCCTTTATGATGAGAACGAGTATGACATGTCCGGCACAATTGTCGGAATTGTTGAGCGAGAAAAAATTATTGACGGACGGAGTGTAAATAACGGGGACCTATTGATTGGATTCTATTCAAACGGGCTGCATACCAACGGTTATTCGCTTGCCAGGAAAGTCCTGCTTGATAAATTTTCCGTGAATGATAAACACAATTCATTGGACGGAACTATCGGCGCTGAATTGCTGAAGGTCCATAAATCCTATCTTGGGTTAATTAGAGAGTTAAAAGGTAAATTTTCAATCCACGCTTTCTCTCATATTACCGGAGGCGGGATAATTGGGAACACAAAGCGGGTCGTTCCAAAAGGATTGAAGATTAGTGTTGACTGGAATTGCTGGAATGTTCCGGCGATCTTTCAGTTGATACAGAAAACCGGCGGGATTCAGGATGAGGAGATGAGAGAGGTCTTTAATATGGGGATTGGTTTGATAGCGGTTGTTGACAGGAAGGATGCGGAAGAAGTTCTTAAGATTTCGTTTGCCCTCGGCGAGCCGGGAATTGTGATGGGTGAAATTAAGAATTAGACCTTATGCATTCGACACAACAGAAAAAGTTTTCACAGATAAACGGAATCTAAGAAACAGTTAGTTCCTTTTGAAAGGTTAATATGTACATCGATACTCACGCACATCTCTTTTATAAAAATTTTGATGGTGAAATTGATCAGATAATCGGCCGCGCAAAAGCCGCCGGAGTAGATTTTATAATTGTACCAGGCACAGACCTGGCCACGTCTCAATCCGCAGTAGATCTGGCAGACAAGTATGAATGTGTTTACGCTGCGGTAGGAGTCCATCCTCACGATTCGAAGGAGTGGGATGATTCTCTTCTTCAGAAACTTGAAATTCTCGCCGCTCACAAAAAAGTAGTTGCCATTGGTGAAATCGGACTGGATTACTATTACGATTTTTCCCCGAGAGAGATCCAGTTAAAAGCTTTTGAAGATCAGATCAAATTGGCTCTTAAAATGAAACTTCCCGTGATTATTCATAACCGGGAATCGAATGAAGATGTGATGAACCTGGCCAGAAAGTATAAAGATTCCGGATTAAGAGCTCAGTACCATTGCTTTGCAGGATCTGTTGCCGATGCCCGGGAACTGGTGGAGATGCGTCACTAAATCTCATTTCCGGGCATTGTGACA
>JBAYWA010000058.1:0-7989 GCA_041674325.1 Melioribacteraceae bacterium
TCTTTGATTATTTTCCGAAAGACTATCTTCTGATTATAGATGAATCGCACGTTACAATTCCGCAGGTCCGGGGAATGTACAACGGGGATAGATCCAGAAAAGAAGTGCTTGTTGAATACGGATTCCGCCTTCCGTCGGCTCTCGATAACCGTCCTCTGAAATTCGAGGAATTCGACGCGATGACAAATCAGGTAATATATGTGAGCGCTACACCGGCAGATTATGAATTTACAAGAAGCAACGGAACATTTGTGGAGCAGGTTATCCGCCCCACCGGATTGCTTGATCCTGAAATTGAGATCCGCCCGGTGAAAGGGCAGATTGACGATCTGATTGGAGAGATAAGAAAACGCGTTGTGCTGAAAGAGAGGATCCTTGTTACTACGCTAACAAAAAAAATGGCGGAGGACCTTACCGATTATCTCGATAAGCTTAAAATAAAAGTAAGATATATCCACAGCGAAGTTGATGCTCTGGAAAGGGTAGAGATTATCAGAGATCTCCGGATCGGGGATTTCGATGTGCTGGTCGGCGTTAATTTATTGCGCGAAGGATTGGATCTGCCGGAGGTTTCTCTTGTTGCGATTATCGACGCCGATAAGGAAGGATTTTTGAGAAGCGAACGGTCGCTTATGCAGACCGCCGGAAGAACGGCCCGTAATGTGAACGGAAGAGTGATAATGTATGCCGATAAAATCACCGAATCGATGAGAAAGACAATAGAGGAGACCACGCGCAGAAGAAAACTTCAGACTGAATACAATGAAGCCAACAATATTACTCCAACTACTATCTATAAAAGTGTCGAAGAGATAATGAATTCAACCTCAATTGCCGACGTCCGCAAAAAAGAGTATGAAAAAGAGGATGCCGCATTTATGAAAGTTGCCGAGCCCGTAATCAGATTCATGACCGACGATCAGAGGAAAGAACTGCTTGAACAGATGACGGAAGAGATGCTTACAGCAGCGAAGGATCTGGAATTTGAAAGAGCGGCTAATCTGAGAGACGAGATTGATAAGTTGAAAAAGATGATTAAGTAGTTAAGATTAACACAGCGAAAACTTTTTGTTGTCATTAAAACAATTCATTGTGATTAATTTATGGAGAGCAGAGTATGTTCATAGGACATTTTGGAGCGGGATTGGCTGCCAAGAAACTTGACCGGAAGATTTCTTTGGGCACATTGTTTCTGGCCTCTCAATTCATCGATCTCCTCTGGCCGTTATTTTTATTGATTGGTCTCGAAAAAGTAAAAATTGATCCCGGCAACACGGCTTTTACGCCTCTGGATTTTATCTCATATCCTTATTCGCACAGTTTTATGGGCGTCTTAATCTGGGCTCTCCTTTTCGGAACGGTATATTTTCTCTTTAAAAGAAATCTGAAAGGCGCGGTAATCCTGGCGGCGCTCGTTATGAGTCACTGGGTTCTCGATCTGATTACTCATAGACCGGATCTCCCGCTTTTCCCGTGGATGGATATTAAAGCGGGATTCGGCCTTTGGAACTCCGTAATTGCCACACTAATAATTGAAGGGACAATATTCGGCACCGGGGCATTTTTATATCTGCGCTCTACAAAAGCAGAAAACCGAAAGGGGAAGAACGGCTTATGGGGACTTTTAATCTTTTTGCTTATCGTCTATTGTATGAATGTTTTCGGGTCACCGCCTCCGTCGGAAGAAGCTATTGCATATGCGGGATTTTCTCAGTGGATAATAATTATCTGGGGATACTGGATTGACAGGAACAGGACTTCTATTATTACTAATTGAGATTTGGAAAAGAGATACCCGCAAAAATTTATTTATCCTGCTTATAATACAATCTCCCGCCTGAATCCGGCAGGGCCACGCCACTCATAATAATTTAACGCAGTTTTAAAAAATTTTGGCGGTAAATCCTTCTGATATTATTTAACAAATAAAATAGCACTTGACAAAAGCACGAATCGTTTGTATAATTGTCTATACAAAGCAACGAGTTAAAAACATGATTGTAGATAAAAACAGCCCGATTCCATCATATTTCCAATTGCAGACTTGGCTCAAAGAACAAATTCAGCAGGGGATATTCAAACTCAACGATAAAATTCCAACCGAAGAAGAGTTGGTGCAGCTAACCGGATTAGCAAGAGCCACAGTAAGACAGGCAATTCAGAATTTATCCAATATGGGTTATCTGGTTCGAAAAAAAGGATTGGGTACATTCGTTACAATTCCCCAAGTAGCTCCCAAAAAACAGATTAGTATTGGAATAATTGTCCCGGATATAAGAAGCGGCTATGCGCCGGAACTGGCAAGAGGAGCTGAAGATGAAGCCTCAAGGAATAAGCATAGTCTGATTTTATGCAGCTCCGATGATCTCTTTGTCAAAGCAGAATTTCATGCGAACAGATTGATTGAAAATCATGTAAGCGGAGTAATTTTTGTACCGACCTCGTCTTCCGACAACAAAAACAAATTACTAATACAAAAATTTCAGGAAAAAAATATTCCCGTAGTCCTTGCCGATAGAACAATACCAAATTTTGATTCGAATTTTGTCACTACCGATAATTTGCACGGCGCTTACAGATTAACAAACTATCTTATCTCTAAGGGACATAAAAAGATAGCCTTTGTTTATAGTAATATATTCAGCACCGAACAGCTCCGTTTTGAAGGCTACAAAAAAGCGCTGACTGAGAATGGTATTAAACTCGATCCATCGATTGTTGTGAGTCATTCTGGCCCTTACAACGAGGAGCACTTTACCAAATATGCGATCGCGCTTTTAAAACAAAGAAAAAAACTCTCGGCAATTTTTGCCGGTCATGATAGAATTGCCCTTACTTTCTACTTGGCGGCCAGAGATATGGGGCTCTCCTTTCCGGAAGATTTATCAATCGTCGGATATGATGATTTGAATTTGGGAACTATTTCGCTTACGACAATGCATCAGCCGATCTATGAGATGGGAGTTGAAAGCGTTAAACTGATAAACGCAAGCATCAGCGGCAAAAAAAATAAGCATCGCTCTGTAGTGCTTAATTCTTATTTAATTGAGAGAGACTCTGTCCTGGCGAACAGATAACAAAAGGCAGTAAAAATATTTTAGAGGAACATAATTTTTAGAAGCTGAAAAATTTCGGCTCCCAGTGAAATACGTTGCTCCTCCATGGTTAAAAAAGAAATTATAATAAGACACGAAGGGCTGTTTATCCCCTTTGAATTTGTAAGTCGGAAACGATAGAATAAATTGAAGGAAAACAAGATGAGAAAAAAAATTAATGTTGGGCTTATTGGAGCGGGCAGGCTGGGCACCATGTATGCGGAATTTTTAACCACAAGAGTCGCGGGAGCAAATCTTGTTGCGGTTGCCGACATTATCCCGGAGCGAGCGCTCAAATGTTCGGAAAGATTTGGAATTCCTAAAGCATATTTCAGTCATCAGGAAATTAACAGCGACAAGGACCTGGATGCCGTTATTGTAACAGCAACAACGATGAATCATAAAGAGATTGTCATTGACGCTGCCGGAAAAAAGAAGCCCGTCTTCTGTGAAAAACCGATGACTTTAACTTTAAAAGATGCCCGCGAAATGAAAGCCGCAATAGAAAAATCGGGCGTTTTTTATCAGCAGGGTTATATGAGAAGGTTTGATACCGGCTTTTCTGCGATGAAGAAAAAGATTACCGAAGGAGTAATCGGGAAACCGGTTGTCTTCAGAGGATCGTCGAGAGACCCTTACTTGCCTACGCTTGAATATCTGTATCCGCAGAATAGCGGCGGACAAATTTTAGATATGGCGATTCATGATATCGATATTGCGCGTTGGTGCATGGGAGAAGTTTCGAGCGTTTATTCGATAGGCGGCGTACTGGCTTTTCCCGAAGTTGAGCCGACAGGAGATACCGATAATGTAATTATGTCGTTTAAATTTGAAAGCGGTTGTCTGGGAGAGATAGATATTAGTAGAAATGGAGTATATGGATACGACATCAGAGCAGAGGTTCTTGGAACCAAAGGAACTATAAAAGCGGGCTATTTAAGAGAAACGCCGATTCTTGTTCTTACAAAAGAAGGCGTTACTCACGACGTGGTGCCATATTTCCCGGAAAGGTTTTGTGATGCCTATGTGGCTCAGTTAAATGATTTCCTTAATAATCTTACCAATGACCTTGCTCCGATGATTACCATCGAAGACGGAATTGCGGGATTGCAGGTTGCTGTTGCGGCGACGGCGTCTTTAACTGAAAACAAAATTATGAATGTACGAGATTTCTAACAAACAGATAAAATATAATTGATCGGAGTAGAAATGAGAACGGTATCATTGCATGCAAATTGGAATCCGAAGCCAGGCTTCGTTCTTGGGAAGAAAGATATAGAAGGAAAGCTGACATATCTCGGCAGTAAAGTTTGGCAGAATCCATCAATCAAAATTGTCGAGAAAGAAGTGCGCGAACCGGGACCGACAGAGGTGCTTATTGAAGTAAAAGCGTGTGGCATCTGCGGAAGCGATGTACATATGTACCAATCCGATAAAGACGGCTACATTTTTTACCCCGGGCTGACGGCTTTTCCGTCAACGCTCGGACACGAATTCAGCGGAGTTGTTGTAAAGGCGGGCGAGAAGGCGATAAATAAAAGAACAAATAAAAAATATGATGTCGGAGAGGCGGTTTGTTCGGAAGAGATGCTCTGGTGCAGTTACTGCCGCCCTTGCGCGGACGGGTATCCTAATCATTGCGAGAACCTTCACGAAATCGGTTTTTCCTGTGACGGCGCGTACGCGAAATATATTGTAGTTGATGCAAGATATCTCTGGAGTATAGAGGGATTCAGAAAATTATACGGAGAAGATAAAATGTGGCTGCTTGGAAGCCTGGTAGAGCCGACATCGGTTGCTTACCACGCTGTTATTACAAGAGGCGGCGGAATCCTCCCGGGAGAAAACGTTGTTATTCTCGGCGCCGGACCGGTAGGCGCTGCGGCCTGTGCTGTATTAAGAAGAGCGGGCGCAAACGCAGTGATACTTTCAGAACCTTCAGAATCAAGAAGAAAAATGGCGCTGGCGTTAGGCGCTACTCATGTGATTGATCCCAAAAGTGAAAATGTGTCCGATGCGGTTCTTAAAATCACAAATGGACACGGCGCAAAACTGATTTTGGAGGCTACTGGATTGCCGAGCGTTGTCTGGAAAGATGTCGAAAGAATTATCTGGGAAGGAAGAGCTGTAAATGCCACCGTGGTAGTAGTTGCCAGAGCTGACGATAAAATTCCATTGACGGGAGAAGTTCTGCAGGTCAGACGAGCAAATGTTGTCGGAGCGCAGGGTCATTCCGGACATGGAGTATTCCCGAATGTGATAAGCTGCATCTCTTCGGGAATGGATGTTTCGCCGATGATCACAAAAAAAATAAAACTGGATGAAGTGGAAGAAAATCTTAGAATGCTTCAGACGGACAGGGATGAAGTAAAAATAACGTTAACAAATTTTGATTAATAAAAGAAAGGGAGCAACCATGACTAAATGGATAAAAGCTGATCGCGGAGACATTCTTTTTGAAGATACCAGCGTTGGAAGATTGAAGAAAAAAATCTGGGACGCAAGCGATGCCGATATCGATAAAATATTGGCGGATTATGAAATTCCGTCCCCATCAGAATTGGCAAAACCGGGAACATACATTCAGACAACCATCCGCAAAAAAGTGATTGAGAACCGGAAGAAGAACGACATTCTCTTCATTCCCATCGGATGCACGGAACTGCACGGAATGCATACGGTCACCGCGCTGGATACTTTTATGGTAACTCAGATACTTGAAGGCGTACGCCGTTATACCGCGAAGAAGGGCGCGCCTGTTAATCTATCGTGGACTCCTCTCAATTTTGGCGGACATCCTCATCATCATGTTGGAATGCCCGGAACAATTCATCTTGAAGACGAAGTCCTCAAAAGAATGCTGATCGATGTGATGGTCGGATTCTGGAACGACGGCTTCAGAAAAATTGTGCTGATTAATAATCACGGCCATTCCTGGCTGCTCGAAGCGGCAATTCAGGAACTCCAGAAAACCTGGAATCTGCCGGGTATGTTCAGAACTATTGACTGGCACAGATCGGTAAGAGAGTTTTTCAGAACGAAAGACAGAGGCGGAGATTGGGATGATGATTTTGTCCATGCGGACGAAGCCGAAACATCCGTTCTTCTTCTTCTGGCGAAAGAATTTGTCGAGATGAATTTTGCAGAAGAAACAAAAGTAGAACCGTATCTGCCGGACGGACATTTTGACAAAGCAGTTGATCCGTTTGGAAGACCATGCCGCTGGTCAGAAGGTCAGGGTCATTTCCCAACGGAGATCGGTTCAATTCCGGAAGGAGTAGTGGGGCGCCCGACGATCGGGACGGCCCAGAAAGCAAAAAGAACAATTGCAGCGGTGCTCTCCTATCTTACTCTTGTGCATGATGAAATTTTTGAAGCTTATCCTTCCGGTAAAGTTCCCCCGATCGAAAAGACAACATTGCGCACCGAAAAAGAGATGGAGCCGTTCATGAAAGAACCGTTCACAGAGGGATGGCGCCCAATATATGCAATTAATAAAATGGGCTTGTAAAAGTTATGAAATTCAGCATAGTTCTATCGACGCAGCCGACAAGCTTTTCGGCTCTTGCCTATAAAGGGGACCTGATTAGGAATATAACCGCGATCAAAAATTTAGGCTTTGACGGAGTAGAACTGGCCGTGAGGGATCCAAAATTGTTGGATGGAGATTCATTGACTTCGGTATTGAAAGAACTAATCCTGCCCGTTCCTGCAATAGGAACGGGACAGGCTTACGGAGAAGAAGGTCTATCCTTTACACATCCCGACGAAAAGATAAGAAAAAAAGCGGTTGAGCGGATCAAAGCCCAGATGAAATTCGCTGAGCAGTTTGGTGCTATTGTAATCATCGGTTTAATAAGGGGGAAAAAAGTACCCGATTTAAGTTATGATAAAACGGAAGAGTGGCTTCTAGAAGCTCTTGGTGATTGCGCCTCTTCAAACGAAAAAATCAAATTAGCCATCGAGCCGATAAACAGATACGAGACAAATATTATCAACACAGTTAATTCCGGCTTGCTCCTTCTTGAAAAACTCAACAAAAGCAACGTCGGACTTCTTCTCGACACATTTCATATGAACATAGAAGAACCGTCAATGACAGAAAGCATTGGAAATGCCGGAGAAAAATTATTTCACTTTCATATGGCAGATTCAAATAGATGGTATCCGGGGGCGGGACATATAGATTTTAATATCATTTTCGATGCGCTTAATGAGATCAGATATTCAGGATTTGCCTCGGCGGAGATTATGCCAATGCCGGA
Source organism: Melioribacteraceae bacterium (assembly GCA_041674325.1). Classification (GTDB taxonomy): domain Bacteria; phylum Bacteroidota; class Ignavibacteria; order Ignavibacteriales; family Melioribacteraceae; genus Fen-1258. The sequence goes on from JBAYWA010000058.1 coordinate 7,361, forward strand.
TTCGGATTCTGCGGCTAATAGAACTATGGAGTTTGTACGAACTTTGTTGGGGCACAAATGAGCGCGACTAATTTTTATCGATGACGGCATGTATTGTCTAATCAAAAACTAATATATGAAGAAAATTAATATTTTCATTCTTCAAACTACCGCTAGATTTTCCTTGCTGATTAAATACCTTTCATTTGTAATTCTGTTTTCTCCAACGTCGGCGTGGACACAAAATGTTCAAACCAATTCAGTAGAGTTTCTCATAATCGGAGATTGGGGAGGCTCTGCATCGGACGGGCAAAAAGCTGTTGGCATATCAATGTCAAAAGAAGCAGAGAAAATTAAGGCGCGGTTTGTCGTTACTGCGGGAGATAATTTTCACAATGACGGTATTGCGAGCGCATCGGACCCGAGATGGAAAACGGAATTCGAAGATGTGTATGACTTTCCCTCCCTTCGGATTCCGTGGCACCCCTCTTTAGGCAATCATGATTACAGAGGAAATGTTGATTGCGAAATTGAATATTCAAAATTAAGCACCCGCTGGAAATTCCCCTCGCGCTATTATGCTCAAAAAGAGAACATAGATGATTCCAATTATCTTCTTATCGTTCACCTCGACACGACACCATTTATCA
>JBAYWA010000059.1:0-7960 GCA_041674325.1 Melioribacteraceae bacterium
CCGCCGGTAATAAAATTGTAAATTCAGCCCCGCCGGAATCATTATTCCGGGCGGTTATCTTTCCCCCGTGTGCTTCGATAAATCCTTTTGCAATGGATAGACCCAATCCGGTACCGCCTGTTTTTGTTCCGGGCGCCCTATAGAATTTTTCAAAAATTTTCTCAATTCCGTCCTTGGGAAATCCCGGTCCGTTATCCGAAATTTTTATAATGCAGTAATCATCAGACCGTGATGCTTCAATGATTATTGTCGATTGATCGGGAGTGTACTGGATAGAGTTATTCAAAATATTCACAAACGACTGCTCGATCAATCCGTAGTCGGCCCGTATAATTCCGATGTCATCTGAAATTCGGGCGGAAACATAGTGATTGGATAATTCGGGCTTAATTCTGTTCAGCGTTGAATCGATCAGATCAGAAACAGAGTGCCACTCAAATTTAGGTCTTAAGTTCCCCGATTGAAGACGTGCCATATCCAGCATATTCTCAACCAGACGGCTCAATCTGTCCGCCGCAATATTTATTTCGTCAACAAGCTTTGAGAGAATATTTTTATTCTGAGTAATCTTATCGTCTTTAAAAGAGGTCACCGCCCCCAAAATGGTGGTAATCGGTGTTTTTAATTCGTGAGTTATTGAGTCGAATAGTGTCTTATAGAGTTTTTCGGATTCCATGGCCACAAGATTCTTTTTGGCCATTTCTTTAAGATATTCCCGCTCTATCGCTATGCTTATCTGAGAAAGAAAAGCATCTAATAATGATTCTGCTTCCGAACTCAATCCGCCATCTTCGGGCAGCACCAATCCCGCAACGCCGAGATTTCCGTTTTTTGAATTCAAAGGATAATAGAGGGCCGGAGTTATCGGAAGTGTGTTGGTGAAGCGGCCCGCTTTTTGCGAGTTGGAAAAAACCCAAAATGCTATGTTCCATTCAGCCAAATCGATCATAAAAGTGCTGCGCGGGTGAGGGACGGCATTCAGCTTTCCATTGTCGTCGGACAGGAGGAATGCAACCCGGGCGTTAAAAGTTTCTTCCAGCTGTTTTACGGAACACTCTGCTACATCATCCAAACTTTTGGAAGAGGAGAGAGAGCGGGATAGATTATACAAAGCGGCGGTTCTTTTTTCCCTCTGGTTGATTTGTATCTGTTGAGTTCTGATGCGTGAGTTTAATAATCCGAGCACGGAGGCAAAGATGAAATACATTATAAACATCAGCACATCCTCAACCTTCCCGATTCTTAATGTCAGATAAGGAGGGATAAAAAAGAAGTTCCAGATAAAAGCGCTCATCACGGCCGCTAAAAAGATAGGGCCGGGCCCAAAATTGATCAAAGGGAGTAAAGCAATTATAAATAAAAACAGGAGCGATATCGCCTGATAACCTATGTGAAGATGCAGATAAGAAAGCATAAAACCAGTAATAGATACTATCGCCGCAGAAAGAAAGTATTTTCCTGTTTGTGAGGTCATTAAGTTTACGATCCTATAGAAAATTCCCTTTTTGCTTCGCCCCGGCTCAATCGGTTTTGCATAGTCCGAAAATTGTTTTGAACCGTACATCTTTTATTATCCTCTTATTATATAAAATCAATTTACCGCAGTACAAAGCTAATCATGTGTTCATAAAAGTTCTGTAAAGAAAAGACCGGATAATGTAAAGAAAATATAAAAAAGGGGGGATTGGCATAAAGAATTCATAAAGAATTCCTGTTTTCCATTGATATTCATTTTACAGTCTCCATTTTAGCACCCGGTATTTTTAAAGTAAAGGAGAAAAATAAAATGTCTGGAGATTCTGGACAGCCGTCAAGTTCATCCCGAATCAAACGCCTGGTTCTGGGTGCGCCTCGAAACATAAACGACCCTAAAATATTTCATAAATTAGCTTTGATTCCCCTACTAGCCTGGATAGGTCTGGGCGCCGACGGGCTCTCTTCTTCCTCGTATGGTCCGGAAGAAGCGTTCCGCGCTTTGGGAGATCACACATACCTTGCTCTGGTTTTAGCTTTTGCTACCGCATTAACAGTTTTTATTATTTCTTATGCGTATTCCCGAATTATTGAACATTTTCCGCATGGCGGCGGAGGATACATAGTCGCTACTCATATGCTTGGCGAAAGAGCGGGAGTGATTTCGGGTTCAGCATTGCTTGTGGATTATATCTTAACAATTACGGTATCTATTGCGGCCTGTTCGGACGCAATCTTTAGCTATCTCCCAATCGAAGCACATAAGTTTAAACTTCTCTTTGCTTCTCTAATGATAATCTTATTAATTGTTCTGAATGTTCGGGGAATAAAAGAATCAATTACAGGGCTTGCCCCTATTTTTATAACGTTTTTGGTCACACACGTAATTCTTTTGGGTTATGGAATAGTAAGTCACATTGGTGAAATAAAGCCCATTGTCGAAAATTTTAATCCCAGCTTTCAAAAAGATATTGGAGCAATCGGGTTCCTGGGAATATTAATGCTTTTTCTGCGGGCTTATTCGCTCGGAGGAGGAACTTACACCGGTATTGAGGCAGTGTCCAACGGACTCCAGATTATGAGAGATCCAAAAGTACAGACAGGAAAAAGAACCATGATGTATATGGCCGTTTCTCTTGCTGTCACAGCAAGCAGTTTATATCTGCTTTATCTTTTATTTAAAGTAACTCCGGTTGCCGGCAAAACCCTGAATTCTGTTTTAGCCGACAGTATGTTCGGCGGCTTTAGTTTTGGAAAAGGGCTTGCGGTTATCACAATCTTCTCCGAGGGAGCGATCTTGCTTGTTGCCGCCCAGGCGGGATTTATAGATGCACCGCGCGTAATGGCTAATATGGCGGTTGATTCCTGGCTGCCGCACCGGTTTGCGGCCTTTTCAGACAGGCTTACTATGCAGAACGGGGTTGTAATGGTTGGAACCGCAGCATTCGCTTTGCTGCTTTATACACAAGGCTCTATTTCGGCCTTGGTTGTTATGTATTCAATTAATGTGTTTCTCACTTTTTCAATATCCGAATTCGGAATGTCAAAATTTTTTATTAAACATAGAAAAAAAGAAAAGGATTGGAAAAAACACCTTTCTGTTCATATGACGGGATTAACCATGTGTCTGACGATATTATCAATTACAATCTTTGAAAAATTTCTTGAAGGGGGTTGGCTGACGTTAATTATTACATCTTTCCTGATTGTTTTGTGTTATATAATCCGCGCTCATTACAGAAGAATACAGGACGACAAGAAAAAATTCGATGAGTTGTTAACAACTATTCCCGTTTACGGCGAGCCGAACAACGAGCCGGTTAATCCCAAAGAGATGACCGCGATATTGCTGGTTAACGCGTATAACGGTTTCGGTGTTCACGCTTTTCTAACTATTATAAGACGATTTCCAGAGTTTTACAAAAACTTCATTTTTGTTTCCGTTGCTGTTATAGATCAGGGATTATTCAAAGGGGAAGAGGGAGTTGAGAATCATAAATTATCCATAAGAGAGGCACTTGAAAAATATGTAAATCTTGCAAGAAGTCTCGGATTGAAAGCTGATTATAGAATTGAAACCGGTACCGATGTTGTTAAATCCGGGTCAGAGTTATGCATAAGCGTAAATAAGGAATTTAAACAGTCCATGGTGTTCAGCGGACAGCTCGCTTTTCGTATGGAAAAATTTTATCACAGGATTCTTCATAATGAGACCGCTTTTGCAATTCAGCGTATTTTACATTGGAACGGCGTGCCGAATATGATTCTGCCCATCCGGATGGATCTGTAGAAAACTTCTGCCGCAAAAAGCAGAATATATCTGTCGAAGGCAAGAGCTGAATTTTTATCTGAAGATGAAACCGGTAATTCTTTTAATAAACCGGCGCTTGAATAGAATGAGGAAGTCTGGTAATCTCAACCGATTTTGAGCCGGCATGGTGTATGTGTTTTATCGGGTTATCGTCAAAGTGCAAAAATATAAATTTCCGGAAGTGATTCTTCCCAAGAACAATAACTCGAATAATTTTAATATAGAGGAAATCAACTCAATTTTATTTCTATCCCGGCAAGAATGCCGGAGAGAGCAAAATTTAATTTCGCTGTCTTCCGATAATTCTCTCAAGTTCAGTTTTGTTTAATTCGGTAAGCGCGCCTGCCGGATGCCAGTGTTTTTTGCATCCGCAGTAATCCAGCAAAACGCATTGGGCTGCAATGCCGTATCTTTTTAGCTCCCACCCTCCTTCCACCAGAGTTGTAACACAGGCGGAAGCCACAACGCCTTTTTTCGCGGCACCATCTTCGGGAGACCAAAGCGAAAGATCAGAAGCGTGCGGAATAACGTAAACTTCGAAATCTTTTTTTAATCCGAGCAGACGAAGATGATTTACGCGGCACTTGGGTTCACATCCGGAACATTTTAATCCTTTATCTTCCTTCAATGCCTCACATTCCTCTTTTGATCTGGTTCTCATGCATCCGGGCAGCAAAAGGGATGTATCGCGGGTGGAGTTAAATTCTTCTCTGAAAGCCCTGTTCATCAATTCGGCTCCAACCATATTCAAATGATATTCGGCTTCTGTTCGGGAACATGAGATTCGGTCCTCGCGCCACCGATACCTGACCCGGCTGCGGGAGAGAAAACTTTTGACATTGGAAGTATATTTCCCCAGCGCTTCTGCGGCGCGAGCCTCAAACCAGCCTCTAAATCCGGCAATGGCAGAGAATATCTTAATCTGTTCGGATAAATGGAGAGTTCCCCAATATCCCCGCCATCTTATAAATCTGAGCGCCTCTTCTCTGAACTCTCCTGTTGCCTCGAACCAGAGGCAGGCACGATCAATCAGCTCAATTGAGGGAAACGGAACTTCGTTTTTGTTTTTAACGGCAGGGAGAAGAAATACAGAGATTAAAATTCCCCGAGATAAATCTATGAATGGCTTAATGCGCTGATGCTTCTTTCTCCACTCTCCCATTTTTGAAAGTGTAATGAAGGGCGCGCTCTGTACGGAGAGTGCGGTTGAAGCGTATGTTCGCCAGAGAATTCCGAAACTTAGCAGCTCTAAAATATATTCTTCTTTTTCCCGAGGAGTCTCCAGCTTATATTTTTTGATGTAATCGAGGTATCCGTTAATTATGGGAGCGACGGATTCTTCGGACTTCAATAAAACCTCGTCGGTAAAATCACTTATGGCGCGGTAATAGCCGTCCGAATTTTTTTCGTCAATATTTAGAGAATATGTTACCGGATTCATAGGAAACTAAATTACTCTTGACTGTTTATAAAAGATTTAACCGCCGGACCATTTACTATAACGTCTTACGGGTTGCGCTTAACGATTTAAATGCCACGGCATACATCTGTATCTGCTTCATCATTGCGCCAAGGCCGTTCTTCCGGGTCGGCGAAAGGTGATTATCGATTCCGATTTTTTTTACAAATTCGGGAGGGTTCGAAAGAATTTCATCGGGAGAGTGATTAGAATATACCCGGACAAGAAGCGCTATAAGCCCCTTTACAATGGCGGCGTCGCTGTCCGCCTCGAAGATAATTCTTCCGTCTTCAAGTCTGGCGTTAATCCACACCTGGCTCTGGCATCCGTCAAGTTTATATTTTTCCGAATGGAACCGCTCGTCAAGCGCCGCGAGTTTTCTTCCAAGTTCAATAATATATTTATATCTCTCCTCCCAGTCGGAATACTGTTCAAACTCTTTTACAATCTCTTCCTGTGTTTCTTTTATGGTCACGGCCATCCCGGTTTATTAATAGAGTCTTTTCCCTTAAAGAAAAAATGAATCTGTTTTATAAAATGTTATATACTATCCCGATCTGCAATCCCTCTTTTACCTGTGTATAAGGGGATTGAACCTTCTCGTACACTACAAGATAAGTAAAGTTCACAGAGATATATTTTGTTACCTTGGCGGCAATCACGTTGTCCAGGCGGACATCCCAGATGTCGAGACTTTTAAATTGGCTGAAGAATCTCAGTTTGCCGGTGTATATTATATTATCGTCGATTTTGTAGTTGATGTCTGTAACCGATTCAATACCTGTCTCGAACCTGAATTTCTTTGTCATGTTAACTGGATCGGTATACTGGCGGAATTTGTTTGTAAATATTTCCTGGAAACCGATACCGAGACGAGTGACTATGTTGGGATATTTATCGTATGTGAAACCGATGGTCTGAGTAATGTAGCCCGGATCAAAAAAGCTGGCTATCTCAACCGCCGGATCAACTTTATAATCAAAGCCCCTTGCTACCTGCGTTCTTATCGAATTTGAAATGAAAGGACTAACCGCCCAGCCAAGATCGTGTACAGCAACATTTTCAATATAAAGATCATTATCGGTGGTGCGGTATGTCCCGGATCCTATTTTGGAGCGGCCGTAAGTAACTTTGATCGAATTTTTGAATGTCCAGGGAGTTCCGGTTTTGTCGTAATGAAAATCGCCGAGCAGAGTCCAGGCGATGGAATTTTCCCCTCCCTTAACCCAATTGCTGAAAGCGATCTGATTGATTCCCAATCCGGCAACAAATGAGGGGATCCATTTATTCTTGAGGGAATCCGGAATCTGGGCCGATACCGAAAACGAGAAAATTAGGAGAAGCGGCAGTACAATTTTTTTCACGGTTAATCCTATTATTAATAATGAGTGACGCAAAGTTAAAAATTTTTAATTCTTGTTTCTATTCGAAATTCAAAGAGCCGGAGAGAGTTTTTGGGAGTGTCGCAAATCATTTTATATATTCGCATATCACTTATCCAAGAAAGAAGAATACGCATGAAAACAGAAAAGCTGGTAATACCGGCCCTGGTGATCGGGGCGGTGCTTCTTATATATTTTTCCTATTTCAACTCCGGGGATAAACTGGGATTATTTTCTGAATTTGATACAAACAGCAACGCCAACAGGGAAATTTTAGTCAAAATACTCCACGAAAAAGGGATTCAGATAGACGCTTCCGGAGGGGCCTCTTTCTATGTGGAAGACCGTTCCGGAAAGCAGGTGCCGGTCTCCGGTTCCGTTTCGCTACCGCAGGGATTTGAATCGATGGAGCGGATTATTTTAATGGGTCATTACAGCGGAGATTCATTTCACGCGCACGAGGTTAAAATTAAAGAATAATTATGCGCGACGGATCAAAAACAATGAATCAATTTGAACTTGTTTCAAATTATAAACCGTCCGGCGATCAGCCTAAAGCGATTACCGAATTGCTCGAAGGCTTAAAGCGTGGAGATAAACACCAGGTTTTATTGGGTGTAACCGGCAGCGGTAAAACCTATACTATGAGCAATATAATTAAGGAATATAACCGTCCTACACTTATAATATCTCACAATAAAACGCTTGCGGCACAGCTTTATTCTGAATTCAAATCCTTTTTCCCGAATAATGCGGTAGAGTTTTTCATCAGTTATTACGATTACTATCAGCCGGAAGCGTATGTGGTTAAGCGGGATCTTTTCATAGAAAAAGATTTTTCTGTTAACGAAGAGATAGACCGCCTCCGTCTTAAGGCAACAACTTCTCTGATCGAAGGGAGAAGCGACGTCATCATAGTTGCGAGCGTAAGCTGCATATACGGAATCGGCGCGCCGGAAGAATACGCCCGTCAGATTATGTTTCTTAAAAAAGGCCAATCGATCGAAAGAAAAAAACTATTGCGAAATCTGATCGATATTTACTTTACAAGAAATGATGCGGATTTTACCCGCGGAACATTCCGCGCCCGCGGCGATGTGGTTGAAGTGATTCCGGCCTATCAGTATGAAGAAGCTGTCAGGATTGAATTCTGGGGGGATGAGATTGAGCGCCTCTCTATTATCGATTCGGTTACCGGCGATGTCATTCGCGAAGTAGATTCCATTCCGATTTATCCCGCAAAGTATTTTGTTACAACAAAAGATCAGGTTAACCGCGCTATAATATCTATTGAAGAGGAGTTAAGAGATCAGTTGAAATATTTCTGGTCTCAGG
>JBAYWA010000060.1:0-7939 GCA_041674325.1 Melioribacteraceae bacterium
ATTAATTCTCATCCACGCTCCGATTTCCCTCAATCTCGCGTATGCATCATCGTCCCATGTTCCTTCCGGAGAAGGCGCGATATTTAAAAGAAGATTTCCGCCTTTGGAAACAATATCTATCAGTATATTAATTAACTCGCGGGCGCTCTTATATTTGGCGTCGAATGAATAGCTCCATCCTACTCCCATGATTATGCACGATTCCCACGGATAGGGAAGCAGCTTTCCGGGAATCTGATTTTCGGGCGTCAGGTAATTCTGGTGCGGCCCTTCAACCGCTCGGTCCACTACTATTAATCCTGGCTGCAGCTCCCTCGCTTTTTTTACTAATCCCGGCATATCGATATCCTGACTCTGAGGCCGCGTAGCGTATTTTGCGGAAAGCATCTGCTCTTCAACTTCTTTATCGGTTTTTATGCGCACCCAGCCTCCGTCGAGCCAAAGTATATCCATTCTTCCGTAATCGGTCATCAGTTCCAAAATCTGATTATGAGTGAAATCGACAAACTTCTTCCACCTGTCCGGATATGTCGGGATGTTATAATTCACATTGCGGTCGGGTGTGGCAAAATTGGGCCACCAATAATTCTCATTATGCCAATCAGGTTTTGAAAAATATGCGCCGGTCATAAATCCTTTTTTGCGGAATGCGTTAAATATTTCTTTGGCAACATTCGCTCTTGGGTTTGAGCTGAACGCGCATCCGGAATCTGTAATTTTATAATCTGTTTCTTTCGTATCGAACATCGAAAATCCGTCATGATGTTTAGTTGTAAAAATTACGTATCTCATCCCCGCGTCTTTTGCTGCAAGCGCCCATTTATCGGGATCAAATTTTACCGGATTGAAAGTTTTCTTGAGATTTTCATATTCTTTTTTGTATTCAACATAATTTTCAGATTTTCTTCTTTCCCATCCTTCATCTTCGGAACAGATGGACCAGGATTCCACGACACCCCATTGAGAATACGGTCCCCAATGCATCAGAAGCCCGAATTTTATATCCTGCCATTTTTCCAATTGGTTAAGAACCAGCGGGTCGGTCTCCGGATAATATTTCTGAAGGTATTCCTGGGCGGAAGAGGACGAAAGAAAGATTAAGATAAATGAGATAATCCGGATGATCTTTTTCATATTAAATTCCTTGAAATCATTTTGCCAATTTGAATAGTCCGAAATTTGAGATGGTCGGATTCAAGCGGGACCGTTCAATTACCAGTCTGACGCGGCCGGCTTTTACCGGATTGAAACGGAGCAGTCTTTTATAACCGACCGTTGTTCCCGAAACGAAATTTATCCACTCTTTGCCGGTCCAATAGTCTAGATGAAATTTTTCTATTCGCTGTCCTACGCGAATTTCCTCCTGGAGCATAGCAACGTCGAACGTTCTAATTCCCGGCATTACGAATTCGATAGAAGAGGTATCCCGCATTCCCGAGGTGGTCCAGTACGCGGTCTTATCGGTTATGATTGATGCGTTGAATGTCTTTTCCATATCGCGGGATTTTATCTTAGCATCGGAAAGAAAATTTCTTCCGAACGTTTTCTTGAGTATCCGGTTCATCCCATTCAGACTTTTCGAATCGGACGCACTAATCAATCCCCGCTTATCAGGCGGAACGTTAAGTAAAAGAACGCCGTTCCTTCCGACTGAACTGAAATAGATGTCGACCAGTTTTTGAGGCGCCATTACTTCTTTATCCTGCCCGGAATGATAGAACCAGCCGGGACGTATAGATACATCTGTTTCCGCCGGATACCAGAATAATCCTTTTGCGGAATTTAACTTTTCACGGCTTCCCAGATCTTCCCCCATAAAATCTTTAGGCTGATAGATCTCGTCAAGAGGATTTTTTGATAATAATTTTTCATCATCAAGCCTGCTTAAATCGACCGGAATTACACTCCATTCGGTTTCGCGCCCGTAACCCGATTCGGTTCCCACCCAGCGTATATCGGGCGCCATCCCGAAGATGACAGCGTCGGACTGAAGTTCGCGAATCAATTTATAATACGATTGCCAATCGTAAACCTGTTTTTTCCCGTTCGGCCCTTCACCGCACGCGCCGTCAAACCAGACCTCGGTAATCTCGCCGTAGTTTGTCAGCAATTCTTTCAGTTGATTTCTGAAATACTGATTGTATTTAGGAGAGTCTCCGTAGTCTGGATTGTTTCTATCCCATGGCGACAAATAGATGCCGAATTTAAGTCCGTATTCTTTGCATGCCTCAGATACTTCCCGCACTACATCACCCTTTCCGTTTTTCCAGGGGGAATTTTTTACGCTGTGTCCGGTATATTTGCTGGGCCACAGGCAGAATCCGTCGTGATGTTTTGCGGTGAGAATTAACATTTTTGCGCCGGCGTTTTTCAAGGCCTTTGCCCATTGCCGGGCGTTCAATTTAGAGGGATTAAAAAGCTTCGGGTCTTCGGATCCATCACCCCATTCCCGGTCTGTAAATGTATTAATTCCGAAATGAAGGAATGAAATGAATTCCAGTTTCTGCCAGTTGTATTGCCGCGGTAATGGAATTACATTTGCGGCCTTCGAAATTATTTGCGCGGGAGAATCGTCCGGATTGATAAGTTTGAAGTTTTGCTGTCTGTAATCGGGTGTCTGCTGAGAGTAAATGGTTGTCATAGAAAATAAAAAAGCGAGAGCCAATTCTTTCATCACAGTCTCATCATTTAATATTCTGTAAAAGAAAAATAGGAAAAATATATTGATAATTGGGATCTTGGTTTTTAGATTGCATCGGGTTACGAGGAAATATTTATGGTAAAAACCGGTTTTTACACATTAAGTCTGACTGCACTTATCTCGGTATCGATTCTATTAATCGGGTGCGGTAATTCCGGCACAGACCTGGTTTATAATGACGGGTCGGGTGTTTCAATAAGAGCGTCCGGATCCGGCATATTCGTAACGAATAATACACCAAAGGATATTCATAACTTTCTTATTGAACAGAATGCGGCCGCGTATACCGACTGGATCGCGGGGTGTAATGATATCAACAAAATTGTGGCGGGAGGTATAAATGAGATACTCTATGCGGATATATTGAATTATCGCAAGGAGTGCGATCTGCTTTTCTACTGGTGGAATTGTAAGCAGGCGGAAAGCGGCGGACAAATTCCCGAGGCTCTTAAGAGCATCTCCCTTAAAACAAAATAATCAGATATTTTTATGAAGTAAGTTTGTATATCTCCCTCCTCTACGAGGAGGGAGATATGCGAAAAGGTTATTTTACTTTCATCACCGGAAGCTCCCGCTGCTTTTTCCAAAGACCTCTTGTGAAATCCGGAAATTTCTGCGGAGCGCTTTTCTGTTTAATTGATCGGTCGCTCAGTTCACAAACGGCGCTCATAACCGCGGCATCATAAACATCCATATCAGGCTCGACTCCTTTCAGGAGAGCGTTTACCAGGCGATAATCTTCAATATAATCCATTCCGCCATGGCCTGCGCCTTTGCTCTGCTCTTCAAGTTCTTTCCAAACCGGGTGTTCAAATTCCTTCAAATACTCATCAACTTTTTCCCATGCATCGGGCTTTCCCTCTTTTTCAATATAGATTTTTGACTCCGGATATTTTCTCACAATTCCACCGGTGCCCTGTACAAGAATATTTCTGCTGTATGGGCGCGGAGAGCTTGTATCATGAGTCAATACGATAGTTTCTCCGTTCATGGTTTTTAAAACCGTTGTTACGATATCGCTCAGAACAAATTTTTCTTTTGCCTGCGGGCTGTCCGGTCCGAATCTTTTTTCAGCATAGAGATGCAGTCCGCGTGTTTTAGTTCCGAATGAAACCAGGTAATCGAAATAGTTTCCGCGGTTGATATCGAAACATTGCATAATAGGTCCAAGTCCATGTGTCGGATAATGATCGCCGTTGCGTTTCATCGAATGGGCACGCCGCCAGACTCCCTCGCCGTTCATATCATGCTTAACGCCTCTGAGGTCGTGCAGATAGCCGCACTCCGCATAGAGCAGTTCTCCGAACAGATTTTTCTTAACCATATTCAGAATCATCATCTCAATTTTATCATAGTTGCAGTTTTCCATCATAATACAATACTTGCCGGTTTTTTCCGAAACCTCAATAAGATTCCAGCAGTCGTCAATTGTGTAAGCGGCGGGAACTTCGGTTGCGGCATGCTTGCCGTTTTTCATAGCTTCAATACAGACCGGAACGTGCCATTCCCACGGTGTAGCCGTATATACAAGATCAATATCGTCTCGCTGGCATAACCGTTTAAAATCGTATTCGTCTTTAAAATACCCTTCCGGCTTAGGCTGGCCTGCTTTAAGGGTCATCTCCTGAGCCCGTTTAACGCGGTCTTCAACTACATCACAAACGGCAACGAGTTCGGCTCCTTTAATCTTCAGAAGGTTGGATATGTGGGCTGTTCCCATTCCGCCCGCACCAACATATCCGATTCGTACTTTTTCCATCGGTTTGGCAACGGGGACCGGTTTAACGGGAGTTCTTAATTTCTGCTGCAATTCTTCCGCGAGCGCCACACTTCCGACCGCAATTCCCACTCCCGCCATCGCGCTTCTTTTAATAAAATCTCGTCGCTTAAGATTATTTTCCATTTTAATCTCCGGGGATAAATTATTTGGTGATTTAATTATACTTTCAGCTCCCATCCCTTCCGGTACTCGCGTTTCCAGAATTTCATCGCTTCTTCATCGTTAATTATATGAGCGGTTTCTTTGTTCAGATTAAGAACGCGGTTAAGCTTCCAGGCGATATTTGAGAGCTGGAGGATTGTAACACTGATGTTTCCCTCGTCTATGGGCGAATGAAGCTTTTCTCCGTTTCGGATTCCGTTTAATAAATTCCTGAAATGCTCAATAGTCATAGAATCCATTCCCACCAGATCCTGCGTTGTTGTTTTTGTGGAAGTACTGAACTCGTCAATTATTTTATCGTCAAGACTGAATACCTGATAACCGCCCCTGTCAATCAGAACGGTTCCATTGGTTCCGTGAATGGTAGCGCCGCGTCCTCTGTTGTAATATTGTTTTCCCTGACAGCTCATGCTTTCCCACGTTATCATTTTATCATCATATTCATAGCTTGTTACAAGCGTATCGTAAAATTCCCAATCATCCTTGAAATGATATCTTCCTCCGGAAGATGTAATGCGGGTCGGATAGTCGACACCCAGCGCCCACCGGCAGAGATCAACTTCATGAGTGCCGTTATTAAGAGTCTCGCCAGTTCCCCAATGCCAGAACCAGTGCCAGTTATACGGATGGATATTATCTTTATATTCTCTTTCCGGAGCGGGGCCCTGCCACAATTCCCAATCGAGGTAACCGGGTACCGGAACAGCTTTTCCAATGCCTATCGATTTTCGGGTATTGCTGTACCATGCTTTTCCGAAATACGGGTTGCCAATAATTCCGTTATGAATTTTTTTCATTATCTCGATCGTGTGTTCCGATGAACGCTGCTGATTACCCAGCTGGACAAGCCTGCCGTATTTTTTTTGCGCTTTAACCAGCAGCTCCCCTTCGAAAGGATTGTGGCTGCTCGGTTTTTCTACATAAACATGTTTTCCGGATTGCAGGCCCATAATGGACATGTGGGCGTGCCAGTGTTCCGGAGTGGCAATAGTAATTACGTCTACATCCTTCGAATCAAGAATTTTTCTGAAATCTTTTTCTTTAACCGGTGAATGATTAAAACTTTTTGTTGTTTCGGCGGCAAATTTATCCAGCTCCCTGCTGTCGACGTCGCAGACATGTGTTACCATTGTATTGCCGCACATTCTGGCTCCTTCGAGGTGGGCATAAGCCCGTCCGTGCAATCCAATGATGCCGAAATTTATTCTGTCGTTGGCCCCGATAATCCGTTCGTAGCTTTTCGCGGAGAGCCCCATTGTTCCAAGCGTCAGACCGGCAGTTGCAAGGGCGCCGGTTTTAAGAAATTCTCTTCTTGTAGTCATTTTATAATTCCATAATATTTTATGAAAAGCCCGTGAATATTTTATAGTTCTCTGATTTTAATGTTTCGGAATGATACTTTATTACCATGGTCCTGCAATAAAATATTTCCCCTCTTCAGCTCTCCGAACATCGGCCAGTCTCTATATTTGCTGAATGCAACAAGAGCGCGCCACATCTGGGTTCCTCTTTCATACTCAACCACTTTCTGATTATTAAGCCAGTGTTCAACGTGACTACCTTTAACTAAAATCCTTGCGCGGTTCCATAACCCGATACCGTTGAAGCGCCTGTTCACAGCCGGAATTAGATCATAGAGTGAGCCGAGAGTCCGGTTCCCCTTAACTCCAAGTTTTGCATCCGGATGTTTATAGTCATCAAGTATCTGGAATTCACATCCGATTGCGGATCCGGCCCCTTTGTTTAGACTGGGATCGACGAAATATTTAATACCGCTGTTAGCGCCTTCGGTAATTCTGAAATCGACTTCCAGTTCAAAATTTTCGTAAGTATTAACAGTCACAATATCTCCGCCGTTGGCAGATTCGCCGCCGTTCGATTCCATCACCGAAAGAATTCCATCTTTAATTTCCCATCCGCCTTCCGGAAATTTATCAAGTTTTGCGCCGCGCCATCCGTTAGAAGTTTCGGAGTCCCACAGCAATTTCCACCCCTCTTTTCTTTCCCGTTCCGTTAAAGTATTAGGGATATAATTGAATTGCAGAATTTCATTTTTATCGGGTGTTTTGAATTTAGAAAGGTTGGATGTCATTATTCTAATTTTTTTCCAGAATACTTTGATCCCATCCAGATTTTTATTTGAACCTATCGAATGAACCTGCAGACCGATGAAACCTTTCGGTGTCATATTATCTATTATATTGGCGCAGGGTACTCCGTTAACCCAGGTCCTAATCGAACTGCCGATCGCTTCCACGCGGAATTTATTCCAGTGATTGTTTTTGAAAGCTTTTCGACCGGGTTCGTTTCTTTCAAGACTGTAAAGCCAAAGTCTTCTCGCCTCATCATAAATTCCTCCGCTCCATGCGCGCGGCGCCGGATCAACTTCAACCTGATAACCGTGTACGCGTCCTTTCTGATATTCGGGATAACTCTCGCTTCTGAATTGAACTCCGGAATTTAAGTTTGAATCAACTTTCATTTCGAATTCCAGGATGAAATTACTGAATAATTCTGTTGTGCAGAGAAAACTATTGGGAGAATTTAACACAGTCTCTCCAACAAGCATGTTATCTACGACCGAATATTTTGCGGAACCGTTAAGCTGTTTCCATCCTTCCAGATCTTTTCCGTTAAAAAGATTACGCCATCCGCCCTGAGCGCCAACCGAATAAGAAACAAGAATAAATAAAATTAATGTTAGAGTTCTTTTCATCATTCAATTCCTCGATATTTTAACATTTTTGATCCCGAATAGTGAGCAGACACAATCGGAATAAGAGTATATAGGGTAAAAAAATCTATTTTAAATGAAACAGCAATTCTTCCGGCAGAGCTTGTTTCTTCATTCCGCCCCCTTCAATAAAAACTTTCAGTTCCAGTCCGCCTGTTTTATTGAAATACGAAATCCGGATCGGATGAAATCCGGATGAGAGGGGAATCAATCCTTTCTTCTGCGCAATCCCATGCAGTCCGTCGTTATCAACCACTAATTTATTCCCGATATATAAATTGCTTCCGTCGTCGGAATCTGTATAGAAAACATAAACATCATCTTTAGGAACCTTAACATAGCCAATAAATTCGAAACCAAAATGCTCATTCTCATTTCGGGGCGAAAGATTGTAATTGCTTGTCGACCCCACTTTTTTTGCGTTAAGTCCCGAGAAGTCGGGCAGCTTATCCCAGTCTCCTTCGAAATAAAAATATTTAAATCCCGGAGTAAGAATTCCGGGATCGTCGGATTTTCTCGGAAACACTTTTGTAAATGCCGCCTGTGATATTCCGCTTACGGC
>JBAYWA010000061.1:0-7917 GCA_041674325.1 Melioribacteraceae bacterium
AGGCGATTCCGCAATCCGAAATAAAAAAGAGATTGGACCTTAGGGATAAAATTGTTTTTACGATCGATCCTGAGGATGCAAAAGATTTCGACGACGCTGTTTCTATTGAAATGCTGCCCACCGGCAATTATCAGATCGGAATTCATATAGCCGATGTGAGTCATTACGTCCATCAGGGCACTGCGATATACGATGAAGCGGAGCGGAGAGCAACGAGCGTTTATTTAGTGGGGAAAGTGGTGCCAATGCTGCCGGAAAAATTGTCGAATACTATCTGCTCCCTTGTCCCGCTGAAAGACAGGCTTACATATTCTGTTATGGTGGAAATGACCCCGCGCGCAAAATTGGTTTCATACGAGATCCACAAATCAGTTATTAACAGCAAGCGCAGATTCACATATGAAGAGGTTCAGGAGATAATTGAGAAGGAAGAGGGCGAGTTCTGGGATGAGATAAATAAGCTGAATAAGCTGGCGCAAACCCTCCGCTCCAAAAGGATGTCCAAGGGGAGTATTAATTTCTTCTCTCCGGAAGTAAAATTCATACTGGATAAAAACGGAATTCCTGTGGAGATAAAAATTAAAGAGGTCCGGGAGAGTCATAAACTGATAGAAGAATTCATGCTTCTGGCAAACCAGCTTGTTGCGCAGCATGTTAAACCGAAAGAGAACAAAAAACCGGTACCGTTTGTTTACAGGATACACGATCTGCCGGATAAAGATAAGATACTAGAATTCGCACGTTTTGTAAAATCGCTCGGGTATCATTTCGATCCCAACGCTGCTAATAAATCGATGCAGTTCCAGCTGCTTCTAGATGAAGTTATGGGCAAGGAGGAAGAAGCTGTCGTTAATGAAGTGGCAATCCGGTCGATGGCAAAGGCGGTATATTCGACAAAAAATATAGGTCATTACGGATTAGGATTTAAATACTATACTCATTTTACATCCCCGATCCGGAGATTCCCGGACCTGATTGTTCACGATCTTATAAATAGGTTCAATTTGAACAGTTTGGAGAAAAATTTATCGCTGGAAGAATTAGAGGAAATTTGTAATCATTCGTCGGCGCAGGAAAGGAATGCGATAAACGCGGAACGGTTATCGGTAAAACTGAAACAAATTGAGTATCTCAAAGGTAAAGTCGGAGAAGAATTTCACGGCGTTGTCAATGGAATTACACATTTCGGAATTTTTATCGAACTTAGCCAGACTCTATCAGAAGGATTGATAAGACTGCGGGATATGCAGGATGATTTTTATGTCTTCGATGAAAAGAATTACGCGATCAACGGCAAAAGGACGGGGCGAAGAATCCGTCTGGGTGATAAAGTTAATGTAAAACTTATCCGTGTTGACGAAGAACGGCGTGAAATTGATTTTATTTTATTAGAGAATTAATATCTATAAAAAGGCGGTTATTGATGAAGAAATTTTTCTTTCCAATCGCATTAAGCATAATAATCACTTCTGTTTCGCTCGCGCAGTTCGGGCAGAACAAGGTTAACTATAAAGAATTCGAGTGGTTTTATATTCAATCCCGTCATTTCGACATCTACTTCTCAAAAGGCGGAGAGAAAATTGCCGAATTCACGGCTTCGGCAGCTGAAGATGCGCTCGAGCGGATTCAGAAAGATATAAGCTATCAGATAAGCAACAGAATATCCCTGATAGTCTATAATTCGCACAATGATTTTCAGGAAACAAATGTTACCGATGAATATACGGGAAAAGGAACGGGTGGATTTACCGAGCCATTTAAAAACCGTGTTGTATTTCCTTTCGAAGGTTCCTATAAAAAATTTCAACACGTTATTGCGCACGAACTTGTTCACGCGGTAATGAGAGATATGTATTTTGGCGGGACTGTTCAGAATATTATCGCTAAAGGAATTTCTCTTCAGCTGCCAAACTGGTTTATGGAGGGAAGCGCCGAATTCCTCTCGCAGGGGTGGGAAACCAACACCGATATGTTCATCCGCAATGCCATCATTAGCGAAACACTTCCTGATATCAATCAGCTTGACGGGTATCTCGCATACAGGGGCGGACAGGCGGTGTTCAAATACATATCTGATAATTACGGAAGACAGAAGGTTGGCGAACTTCTCAATAGTGTTCAAAGCACCGGCACACTGGAGTCCGCAATGAAAGCCACACTGGGAATCGGTATTGAAGAACTGAGCGAAAGATGGAAAAAGAGTTTGAAGAAGGAATTCTGGCCCGATATAGCGACCACTCAGGATCCTGACGAATTATCCAAGAGACTAACCGACAATAAAAAAATTGGCGGATTTTATAATACCAGTCCGGTAGTTTCTCCCCAGGGGGATAAGATTGCATTCATCTCCGACAGAGATATTTATCTGAATGTTTATATAATGAATGCCCATGATGGTAAAATCCTGAAGAAAATAGTTGAGAGCGGATGGACGACCGACTTTGAAGAATTGACTGTTCTGCATCCATCATTAACTTGGGCACCAGATAATAAACAGCTGGCTCTTTCTTCGACTAGCGGCGGATTCGATGTCATCACTATCATTGATGTCGAGACCGATAAAAGTTATACTCTTCCATTTAAACTGCCGGGCATCGAATCCGTCAACTGGTCGCGCGACGGCAAAAAACTTGCCTTCATCGGACAGACTTCCGTACAGTCGGATATCTATATTTATGATTTCATTTCACAACAGCTGACAAATTTAACGGATGATATTTATAGCGAATCGGAACCGGTATGGACGCCCGACGGCAGGAGAATTATCTTCTCATCCGACCGGGGAGCGCAGTTAACACAGACTGTTCCCACAATTGATTTCGATATGTTTAAGCATGATTATAAGCAGCTGGACCTTTATTCAATTGAAACTGAGAGTAAAAAAATTGACCGTATTACAGATTGGGAATTGAGCAGCGAGAAATATTCGGCGGTATCATCTGACGGAAAAGAGATACTTTTCGTTTCAGACAGAAACGGAATTAATAATATATACCGTAAAAAAATCAGGACCTCGGAACAGGATAGTGTAATATCGTCCACTGAGTATAAAGCCGCACCAATCACAAATTCTCAGAGCGATCTTGGCCAACTCTCTACTACTTATGACGGTAAAAAATTAATCTTTACCGCATTATATAATCTCGGATACAATATTTTCCTTCTTAACAATCCTTTTGATATAAGCATTGATGCTGATTCTCTGAAAGCAACCAGATATATGAGCAAACTAATCAAGGAGAAGAGAGAGAAAGAGAATTTGAAACCTGTAATAGTCGAAATACGGAACGATTCGGTTAAGACAACCACAATTGCAGCGGCTGATTCAGTTTTGGTTAAATCTAATCCCCGTATTTTCACCGGACAGTATGTAAGCGATAAAAAATATGATGCGGATTCTGTGAATAACGCATATAGAAAGTATGTCTTTACCAATGACGTAATTGAGAGCGACAGCTCGAGGATTGAAAAAAGAAAGCAGCTTTTCAAGGAGGAACTTGATAAGAACGGAAATTTCTATGTCAATAAGTATAAAATCAATTTCTCTCCGGACCTGATCTATGCAAATGCCGGATACAGTACTTTTTACGGTTTGCTTGGAACAACTGTTCTCTCTTTCAGTGATGTTCTCGGAAACCATAGGCTAATCGGTCAGACAAGTCTGCAGGTTGATATCAAGAACAGCGATTACGGGTTGGCGTACTATTATCTCAGAGAAAGAATCGATTTTGGTATTCAGGCTTTTCACACCGCCCGCTTTCTATATAGAGACGGTGTATTCGGATCAGAACTCTACCGGTTTACAAATTTCGGACTGGTAGGCATGGCAAGTTATCCATTAGACCGTTTCCACCGTATCGATTTTGGTATGAGTGTTCTTAGCGTAAGCGCGGATAATCTGGATAATCTTTCAGTTTCGTCTGAGCGGAACACATACACTCTTCCTTCGATAAGTTTTGTTCAGGATAATGTATTGTGGGGCTACACATCTCCCATCGAGGGAACAAGATATTCATTTTCCTTGCTGGGCGATCCGGGATTTGTAAGAAAGAGTCAGAGTTTTTATTCCGCCACTTTCGATTACAGAAATTATTTCCGGTTCTGGTTCGATAACGGTTTTGTGTTCAGACTCTCTGGTGGGTATTCCGGAGGCGGGACAGCACAGCGATTTTTTATAGGCGGTACTGAAAATTGGATCAACCGGACATTTTCCACAGGCGGAATTCCGATAGCCAACGCGAGCGATTACGCATTCCTATCCCCCGCCCTGCCTCTAAGAGGATATGATTATGCGGAAAGAATGGGGAGCAAATACGGCCTGGTGAATCTCGAGCTTCGTATTCCAATCATCCGTTATCTGCTTACAGGCGGATTGCCTCTCTTCTTCCAAAATATAATGGGGGTGGCATTTATTGATGCGGGTTCGGCGTGGGATAAGACGGATAAACTCAAATTGATTGGGAGAAATGAAAACGGTTCAGTAATTACTGACGATATGCTGATAGGAACCGGTGTTGGCTTCAGATTATATCTCCTATTTTTGTGGCGGCTGGATATTGCCTGGAAGTATGATCTGCACAGATTTTCCGAGCCGAGATATTTAATCTCGATCGGACTGGATTTCTAAAAGAAGCGGAGAACCCGATAATTATTTTTTTTCTGTTGATTTATCAGCTCCTTTAGGGGAGCTGTTTTTATAATCGGTCTGGTAAAATCCGCTTCCCTTAAATATTGGCGTTGAACCGGCGCCGATTAATCTTTTTATATGTCCATTGCATTTAGGGCAGACTGAGAGCGGTTCTTCCGAAATCCTCTGAAAATGTTCAAATGTATATCCGCAATCGAGACATTTGTAATCGTATGTAGGCATTTCAATCCTTATTAATCAATAAATCCGCGCGCAAAAATACTCAGTTGGATTATTAAATCAAACTCCTATTTTGTTAACCTATTTTTTTGCATATTTGTTCAAAAAAAAACAGGATTTATGAACCGCCGAATTATCTCCCTCTTTTTATTTTTCTTTTTATTGTTTCTAAACGGATGCCTCAATTACACTCAGATCACAACTATTAAAAAGGACGGATCGGGGAATATGTTCATCCACTATTGGATGAAATGGAATTCACCTAAAGATTCTTCATTGGCCGAGCAGCTGGGTATCTTCAGCAAAGATTCCGTTTACAAAGAATTTTCGTCCAGTTACAGTTCAATCAAGAAAGCGGAAGTGTATAAAGATCTTAACGACAGCACGATTCATACCCAGATCACTCTAGATTTTAATAGTCTTGATTCTTTGAACCGCACTCCGGCATTCCGGCAGTCGGAATTATCCATCAAAGACGGACCGCAGAGTACAAAGATTTTTTCTCAGTTTGTCCCCCCTATTGCGACCGGATTCGGCTTCGAGAGCAAGGATTTCTCAATTACCTATATCTATTATCTGCCCGGTGAAACGCTCAGCCATAACGCAACAGAGATTGAAACCAATAAACTGACCTGGAAATATTCTCCCGATGATATAGGATCCGGAAAATATATTACCGCGACCTATCGTCCTTTTAAGCTCAAAGAAACACCGGCGTGGATCTATTTTTGCGCTTTGGGAGTTTTTATTGTGGTTGTAGTATTTCTTTTCAGCAAAAGGATGAAATAGGGGGCTTTCAGGCAGGCAAAACAGATGCCCGATTAATTTGACACGCCTTGCTGATTTCTTTATATTTGCCCACTGATTTTGAACTAAATAAGATAATTTTGCCATTGGAGCAGCAACCGCTCATATTTTCCGGTACTTCCAGTAAAGAATTAACCGGAAAAATCTGTAATTATTTGAATTTGAACCCCGGCACAATTGATTTCAGAACGTTTAGCGACGGCGAAATCTGGGTTAAATTCATGGAGAACATCAGAGGCCGGGATGTATTTATAGTACAGTCCACACATCCGCCGGCTGAAAACCTGATGGAACTTCTTATTACAATCGATGCGGCAAAGAGGGCCAGCGCAACAAGAGTTACAGCTGTAATTCCATATTTCGGATATGCGCGGCAGGATAGAAAAGATCAGCCTAGAGTAGCAATCACAGCAAAGCTTGTTGCTAATCTGATTACAACAGCAGGGGCAGACAGAGTAATTACTATGGATCTGCATGCGGCTCAGATACAGGGTTTTTTTGATATTCCGTTCGATCACTTGTATGCTTCTCCCGCATTTACAGGATTATTCAAGGAACATCCGATGAATCTCGCGGTTGTTTCTCCTGACATGGGCGGAATTAAATTAGCCCGGTCTTACGCAAAAAGACTTGACGCGAGTCTTGTTGTTATAGATAAAAGAAGGCCGAAGCATAATCTGGCAGAGACGATGAATATCATTGGTGAAGTTGACGGAAAAAATGTTCTTATTGTAGACGATCTTATTGATACCGGCGGAACTTTTGTAAATGCTGTTAAGGCTTTAAAAGGGAGAGGGGCGCTCGAAATTTACGGCGCTGTTACACATCCTCTACTCTCAGGCGACGCAATAAAAAGAATTACAGAATCAGAACTAACAAAGTTATACGTAACAGACAGCATTCCGCTCAAATACGATGCAGGCGGCAAGATAGAAGTAAGATCGGCTTCCGAACTCTTAGCCGAGGCAATTATCCGTTCGAGCAGGAATGAATCGATCAGTTCATTATTTGAAATAGATAAAAATTAGTAAAGAAATTATTCTGGGAGATAATCAAGCAATGTCAGAAATACTAGTAAATGGAACCAAAAGAGCTCTTTCTACAAAGGGTGCAAATAACCAGTTGAGAAGAGACGGAAACGTGCCGGGAATTTTTTATATGAAGGGTGTTGAACCGATTCCAGTGTTTGTTTCAGAGAAAGCTTTAAAACCGATAGTGTTCACTTCGGAAACACACATTGTCAATTTAAAGATAGATAATGGCGATGAGTTCAAATCAATTTTGAAGAATGTTCAATTTGATCCGGTTACAGATCGCGTTGTTCACTTCGACTTGCTCGGCATTAATGCGGATCAGGAGATTGAAATTGAAGTTCCGGTCGTATTCGAAGGTCAGGCAAAAGGTCTTAAAGAGGGCGGCATCGTTCAGCAGTCAATTCACAAAGTCACAGTATCCTGCTTACCTGCTGATATTCCTCAGCATATTTCAATCGATATTACGAATCTTGGACTTAACGACTCTATACACGTCCGGGATCTTAAAATTGATAAAGTACGATTTGTACAGAACCCTGAAGTTATCATTGTTTCAGTCGTAGTTCCGCGCGCTGCTGTTGAACCTACACCTGGCGCTGAAGTGCCCGGCGAGGAAAAGAGCGAGCCTGAAGTAATAAGCAAAGGCAAACAGACCGACGAAGAGGAATAATATATTTGTATCTGGTTGTTGGACTGGGCAATCCCGGATCTGAATATGAATTGACCCGTCATAATATCGGGTTTCAGATTCTGGACATGTTTGCTCTTAAAAACAGTATTAAATTCAGATCCTCAAAAAAGGATTACAATTATTCGGAAGGTGTGATAAACTCTTCCGATTTTTTTTTGCTGAAACCCGATTCTTATATGAATTTAAGCGGTGTTCCCCTTCTTGAATTTCTGGAAGATCATTCAGTTAAGACCGAAAACATTCTTGTACTCGTTGACGATGTAAATCTCCCCTTGGGAGAGATCCGGCTGAGAAAATCGGGAAGCGACGGGGGCCATAACGGAATAAAATCGATTATCTATCATCTCCAGAACGATTCATTTCCCCGTCTCCGTTTCGGTATAGGCAGTGAATTTGAAAAGGGAGAAATGGCGGATTTTGTCCTCTCGAAATTTGAAAAAGAAGAAAAGCAGATTATTGAGCGCGGGATCGATTTTGCGGTTGAGCTGATCGAAAATTTCATTTCGGGCGGTTACAAG
>JBAYWA010000062.1:0-7890 GCA_041674325.1 Melioribacteraceae bacterium
AATTCTTTCCCCCTTTTGTCCCCGGGAAAATAACCGCATAATCATCAAGATGATATTGCTGGACGAAATTCGAGATAAAATCGCCGTCTTCTCTATTAGTCCATAATTCCGGCAATTTGGTTTGATCTGATACCCCCCCTAAGAGCTTAACAATCTCTGCATTTCGGTGTAGTTCAAACTTATTATGAACCGTATCGGTTTCCAGAATAAAATCGTACCATCGGTCCGTAACCTTCAATAAAACGGGATCTATATTAGAATCATCGCCACTTAAACCTATTTTGAAATCAGCACATATAAAATGGATTATCTCTTCCGCGAGGAATTCTCTGGAAAACAGGGGATTAATCAGTAGATCAAATTGATAACCCTGCATGCTCGCATAGACTTTCTCCCGATAGGCCTTATTAATTGAAAGCAGATTTCTATCAATATAGACAGGCACATCTATAAATTCGCACCTGTCAATTATCTCTTTTGTCTCCAGATAACACACATAAGTTATCTTCGCCTCAGGGAACAGTAATCTTATCTGATTCATTGAATTTGTAAACAATAAACTATCCCCGATAGCATCCAGTCTTACTATAATCAGGCTTTTAACAAGGCTGTAATATGAATGCAATTCAGCCAATAATTGTTTCTCTTCCTCTTCCCAGGGGTAGTAATTTTGCCCGGCCGATTTTTTTAATGCAGGCAAGACCTTTTTAAATATTGCAATAAGATTGTTTTTCATTTTATAATATTTTTTGAGTTAAATGAACATTCCGCAGTCTGTACATAAGCGCGAATCCGGATTTTTTATTGCATGGTAAAGACCTGAAAACTTTTCCATACCAATGATTTCTTCAAAACCATTATGAATTAGACAACCTATAGTCCCCTCATCGATTTTACATTGATGATTCACGTTGCCGTGGCAGTCAATTGTAAGCAGCAGATAATTTTTCTTATCATAGCCGCAATCCTTCCTAATAATCCTGTTAATTGTATCCTCGTAATCGTTTTTCATTCTATAAACTTGTCCGCTAAAAAGAATATTATTCTCTCTGGCCAATTTTTCTGCCAACGAGATGTTTTTAGTCAGGATTTTGTAATATTCTTCATTTACAAAAGATACATCCTGCGGAGTCAGTTTATGAGTTGTTATGCTGTGGACGCCGATTTTCTTAGCAAGAAGAATTAATTCAGGCAGTTCTAAAATGTTTTCCGGCATTATTGTGAAATTAACCTCAACGAGTGTTTTGCTCTTAGTCTGATTTATATATTCAACTAATTTTTCGATGTTCCTCAGCACAACTTTCAGTTTTGCGCCGACTCTTATCTTTTCAAACAGTTCTTCTGATATGCTATCAATGGAAAACCTTATTTTGCTAAATATTCCCGAATCCACCATCGCAGCAATTTTTGAATCGTTTAACAGCATTCCGTTTGTAATTATGGTTCCTTTTATACCTTCGGGCAGATTCTCCTTGATAGCAAGTATGGCTTTTTCAAAATAGGGCACCATCAGAGGTTCGAAAAAACAGCCGAATTGGAAAACTGTTGCGTGTCTAAAAGCCGGCGCAAGGTTTTTTTGAAAAATATCCCAGGGTATAACGTTCTGATACTTGTATGTTTTATTCGGCACATTACCGCACATTACACAGTTAAGATTACATCCGTCATTGAGGTCAAAGTTCAATTGAAATTTAAGGTCCTTAATATCAGGTAATCGAATAGTATTTTTGGGTATTCCAACTTCATCTTCATTTGCAGTCAAAGAATAATTTTGGTTTAAGATATCATCAAGTATCTGTCTGTTTTCATTAGCAACCTCATTGCCGGGATCTAGGGACAATATTTTATTCAAGATAGAATCAGCCTCTGTAAATTTCTCCTCCATAATTTCCACTACAGCAAGATTATTCATGGCATCTATATTATTTCTATCCAAATTCAGCGCCGCAAGAAGTAAGTGTCTCGCTCTGTCCAAATTTTCTTTCCGTATTTCATCCTCAGCTTGCAGACTGTAATCATCGGCGTTATAGAATGTTTTTTGTTTCGAACAATTCACGTCGACATTGTCTGCAAACCGCCATTCGTCTCCACTTTTATGTGCCAGAGGATTAATTTTCAGATTGCCAATATTTTCAACCATGGCACCGTCAGTCACCCATTCGAAATAATTATTTAGCGCCGCTGGCAGCGGAGAAGCTAAATTTAGCTCCTTCCATTTTGCAACAGGGTCCTTGTATCCGTAGTAAATCTCCTTAAACTTCAACTGTTCTTCCGTTACATAAGCATAATGCTGAAAAACCAAATTACGCGATTTAGTATCAGCGTGAGTAAATACATTTACTTTTCCAAGGTCAATCCAAACATCTTCAGCAACCATTCTCGATAGCCGCGGTGGTTCATGGGACAGCCATTTATCGCCAGGCAGGTACTTCCACAATCGGAGCCATTCATAATCCGTGTGATTCCCGTATGTATTTTCAGTCACTATTATTCTTTTTTCTCCCACGAAGTAGAAACAATAAAAATATGCCGCTGTTCTGGAGGGTTCTTTTAAAAACATATTCCTTGCTTCTATTATTTGTTTTGCAGTCCATAATTCGTCAACGTCAACCTGCCACAACAAACACTCTTTTTTTATATTTTCGAGCGGTCTGTTCACCATTTCAATTTTGCCTTCCCAAAACGAATTATTTTCTTTACGGTATACTGTAACATTATCCGGATAAAGTTTGCTCAATTCATTCAAATATTCCGCAGTTCCATCCTTGCTTAATCCTTTATTATGAATTGAGTCATCAATCTTCCCACCATTTTCAAGAGACCAGGATGTATCGTGTTTAAGATCTGCTACTCCTTCCACAATATGCCAATGCCACTTAAACGGAAGCTTTTTCATCACATTTATATGATAGTCGATGAATGGCTTTCCATTAAGTACAATAGTGAAAAAGTGAATTGGCAGTTCCCCGTTCCCAGCCAAAGTGTTGTCCGAATTGTTATGAGCATGCAACAAGTTAACATTGACACCAAATGGTTTGTATAGCACTTCCAGATATTTACCAATCAGCTTCTGTTTAAATACTCTCATCTCACTTGATATATCCGCCAACGATTTATCCTTCACATCGGAGAATGCTTCCTGGAATTTCTCTTTTGAATTTATCCAGACCGAGTGTGGGAATCCTTCCAGACAATGAGTGTGGCGATCTGTTTCATTGATTATAATAGCCGGAATCCCGAATCCATTTGCAAACAATCCGGAATGAAGCCTTGTCGTGACAAGCAGATCGAACTGGGGATAGACATTGTGCAAATCCTGATAAAACGACGAGAAGAAAACATTGGCAGAAATTGATTTTTCTTCAACGAGGGAGAGAAAGTGAAAATATTCCGATTTATGATGCGCGATAACAGTAACTTCATACTTTGCCGAAAGTTCTACCAGCAACTCAACAGCAAGAGCGTACATTGACTTTCCGGTGGCCTGATTTACAATCCCAATTTCATGCGGTATTTGAATCGAGAAACCGATTTTCTCAATTTTCCTACCCGGTTCGATATTCTTAACCGACTCTACTGAAAGCAGAGCGGGGCAGTTAATATGATGATATGGAAGTTTGAGTTCGTGAATCAGAGAAGGAACTTTTTTTGTTCTTCCGGTGATGACTTTAGCATGTTTAAATATGGTTTTTTCGGGTTCCTGTAAAATAAAGTGGGCCACATAATCATTTTCATAGCCAGCTCCTATCATATAGACTTTATTTTCCAGTCCGTTATCCAGTATCCAGTTATACAGATCCTTTATCTCCTCACCCGCCGACAGTCCGGCAATCACAACTGCGTCAACATGTCCAGCATACAACTCAAGGTCTCCTTTCGACATCATATTATGAATACCGGAAAATTTGCTTGCGGGTAAAAAATCCTGATTGAAGTTGTAGAAAAGGAAATTCAAATTTTCATCCGGAAAAATGTAGTGCATTATTTTTATAACACCATCTCTGACAAAATCGTCTCCGGGATTCCAGAAATTTGTTCCTGATATGATTACATTTTTTATTTTTGACATTTTTAAGTCCTATTTTTTTTGAAATACCAGCCAGGTATGCCACGGATAATTTTCATCGTTTTGCTTTGCCATCGTTTCCGCAAATCTTCTGCCGCCCAGCAGGCCATTGCCGTCATCAATTGCCAGATTATAGATCAGAGCCTGTTTGCTTCCCCACCCATCACAAATCCATATTTCGATATCCTCGAATAATTCGGCCAAACCATCGGGAAGAAATCTGTAATAGTCCTTAAATTGAGGATAGCCGTGTCTCGGGTTATATGCACACGAAGTATGTATACCAATTCCGCCTTTTTTTAATACCCTGTTCATTTCTCCAGCTGCAATCCACGGCTTTGGAATATGCTCCAGCACCTGATGTGAGAATACAATATCAAAACTTTCATCTTTGAATTGATGAAGGTTTTGCGCATCATATTGCGGGTATGAAGCTTCGATAATTTCGATTTCAGGCCATCTTCTGAGAATAATTTTTTCGAGCGTTGGATTATTATCGATGCTTAATGCACACCCGGCCGGGCCTTCAGTCCGGACAATAATATCACGGATGCTTCTCAGCATTGCAGTCTGCGGAGTCCACAGTGAATGATCGGTAAAACTCTCTTCAGTATTCAATTTGATTAGACTTTCATATGAACTGATTATGGAATTTTCTACGATGTTTTTGTTATCCGAAAGGACAAGATTTTCAAGTCTTCTGTTTACTTTGATAAAATTGGTCAGTTTATAATCAGCATCCTTACCAGACCATATACTGTTAGCGTGAAGTCTGTATGCAGCACTTATAAAATCTAAATATGCAGCATCACCGTGTTCTGTTAAAAGACTGAAGAGAAAGAAATCTCCATTTATAAGTCCCTCGAATTGAGGATAATATTCAGCGAGATACGCCGATCTAAGAACAACTGTATTTGTCGGCGGACAATATCCGGAAAGAATATCTCTCTGAGACATATTATGCTTTTTATCATCAGGGACTCTATCTTTATTAGTAATATTGCCATCATCATCAACAATCAGTGAATTTGAAAAACACATCGGGAACTGCTTGTTTTCGTTGAGAAAATCCACCTGCTTTTGAAGTTTGTAAGGATCCGTCCAGTAATCATCTCCTTCGCAAAAAGCAATATATTTGCCGCGACAGGATTTTAAAGTGCGGATAAAATTGGGGATTATCCCATAGTTCATTTTTGAAGGCAATAATTCAATTTTCTCCGGGTGGGTTTTCGCATATTCTTCACAAATTTGCCTAGTTTTATCGCTTGAAAAATCTTCTCCGATTACAAGTTCAAAACGAAAATCAGTTTTCTGCATTAATATACCGTTTATTGCCTCCCGGATATATTTTTCATGGTTATATGTTATCATGCATACAGACAGTAAGGGTATTTGCATTTGCGTCCTCATTATTTATTTCCCGCAAGTTCCAGAAATTATCCTATCTCCCCTAGTTTCTCAGTTCCAGTATTTTCAAATACCCATAGTTTTAATCTTGAGAATTTTAATCCTACATTTAAAATTTCCTCAATTTTTTCAGTTGCCGCAATCCTGTTAAACTCACAGTTCCAGCTTAATTCCTTATCAATATTCGGTTTGATTCCTCTGGTAAGCAAAAAGTAAGATCCAAGTCCCTTCTGGTCTATTAGCTCAAAACGATTTTGTCTCATAAAAGATAGTAACACATTGTCGTCAAAAAACAGATTATGCCATTTTACTGAAATCGGTTCTAATCCCCAGAGCGATCTGAAATAATTAAGTTCATCAACACCTATCTGACTACCTTCGAGTAAAATCAGTTTTCCTCCGGGCTTTAGTCTCTGCATAAAGTCTGAGAGAACTTTGGATTGGAGTCTCCATTCCATCAAATTTATCAGGAATCTCTGAGAAATAATAAAATCATAGTCATTATCTAGACTGTAAGCGTTCAAAAAATCTATTTTTTTTAATTGAACATTTTCAGATTCTATGAGCCGGCCGGCGGCTTTTTTTAATCTGACTTCAGAAAAATCAGCCGCGTGGATGATTACCCCTGGAATTTTGGAATACTCATAAGTACCTTCACCTTCTCCACACCCGGCGTCGAGGATTTTGGAATTCGGCTGCAGATTGGCTCTGATTATCCGAATTTCAGCTTTTAATAGGTTTTTATCATACATCGATTCAATATCATCTTTTTCCCAGTAGCTAAGAATATTTTTATTTTCTTGTTCCATTTTCTCTCGTCGTTTTTATTAAATTTTTATAATCATTCGTGAGTAATGCCTTAGTTTCTTTTAATTCCGATTTAGTCCGGAATTCATTCGGGGGAACATCCATCCACTCATCCCATAGACACAATTTTAACGATTCGCTCCATGGATTCTTGTTCCAATTCCGGATAAATCGGTAAGCAAAGTACTTGTAGAGTCATTTCTTCAGCAACCGGTAAATTATCGGACCGAGAAGATTCCAGACCTTTATAACTTGGGAATTGACTAATCAGCGGATAAAAATAACGGCGAGTGAAGATTTTATCTTCTTTCAACCGCATATAGACTTCATCACGGCTTTCCCCGTATTCAGATTCATTTATAAAAATCGGGAAATATGCATAATTATGGTGCACGTTTTCCATATTATCGAGAAGCCTAATCCCTTTTACGTTAGAGAAACTATCTCTGTAAAAATTTGATATCGCTCTACGTTTCTCCAGAAATTTGTCGATATATTTTAATTGCAGAATACCGAGCGCCGCCTGAAATTCGTTCATCTTAGCATTAATTCCCGGTGCCACAACGGTTGTTTCACCAGCAAATCCAAAATTTTTTAAATAATCTATTCTTTTCTTTGTGGCTTCATCCCGAGAAATTATCGCTCCCCCTTCGAATGTTGTAAAAACTTTAGTCGCGTGGAAACTCAAAATAGACAGATCACCAAAATTGAGAATCGATTCACCATTCAGTTTTACTCCGAATGCATGAGCTGCATCATAAATTAGCTTTAATCCATATACGTCGGCAATCTCTTTCATCTTCTGTACGTTACAAGGATTACCGTAAACGTGGACGGGCATTATCGCGGTTGTCTGAGGAGTAATGGCCGCTTCAATTTTTGCGGGATCGAGATTGCCGGTTTCGGGTTCAATATCCGCAAACACCGGTTTTATTTTATTCCACCATAATGAATGGGTTGTTGCAACAAAACTGTATGGTGTTGTAATAACTTCTCCTGTGATGCGAAGAGCCTGCAAAGCTGTTACGAGAGCAAGTGTTCCATTCGCAAATAATGAAACGTGCTTTACGCCCAGATATTCGGCTAACTCATTTTCAAATTGTATATGAAACTTCCCGTTATTCGATAATATCTTACTGTCCCATATGGATTCAAGATACTTAACAAACTCATCCAATGGCGGGAGTGCTGGCTGAGTAACAAAGACATCTTTAATTTCAGCTGAATCATTCTCCAATAAAGCGGGATATTTAGGACTTATAATTGAGCTGGCATCGAGTAAATTTGGAATTCTTTTAAAATTATACATAAGCGTATTCTTCATTCCCAATCTGAGCAAATTCTTTTTTTGGACTATTGATTCATTCTTAAATAAGAAATCTGGATTACAGTTTTATACTAATAATCCAATATTATACCACAGTTTTATTAGATTAAACGGTATAAATCTGGTCTGAGCTGTAGAATTGTGTGATGTTGGCTAAATATAACCAGCGCCATTTGGAGCCCTAAAATGATAAATGTCAGCGGTCCGATTTATTCCTTCTTCTGTTCCTCTAATTTTACTGCGGATAGAGGTTTTGAGAAAGAGGTATTATTAAGGAGAACAA
>JBAYWA010000063.1:0-7866 GCA_041674325.1 Melioribacteraceae bacterium
GAATCAACGATCTTCGTTCGCATTATGTTGGAGATAAATTCCACATAGAGATTCACATAGAAGTAGATAAAGACTGCTCAACAACAATATCTCACGATATCGGGAAAGAAGTTAAATTTGCTCTTGAAAGGCTCGAAGAGGTGCAGACTGTTTTTGTTCATGTAGATCCGATTTAGGATAACGCCTCCATCATACCACAAATCTTTAGTTTTTATCGGAACCGGCCAAAATCTAATCCATATTTATTTTGTATTTTTCAACACTTAATTAAATGAGAAACAGATGGACGAGATTAAAAAACTGACTCTTCTTAATGTCTTAAATTCCAGCACGGAAAATTTCGCTGAACGGCCCGCGGTTTCATTTGTCGACCGACCTAAAATTACATATCGTGAATTTAAATTGAAGGTCGACTCCATTTCGGCATTTCTGAAAGGCGATGGAGTAATTGCCGGAGATAAAATCGCTATACTCAGCGAGAATCAGCCAAATTGGGCGATCGCTTATTTCGCAATTACAACTATGGGAGCCATTGCTGTTCCCATAATGACAGAATTTCACCCGGAGGAAGTTTGCCACATACTCAGACATTCCGAAAGTAAGGCAATATTTGTATCCGCAAAATATTTTAATAAGATAGAAGAGGCGGAATCGGTCCGGACGAGAATATTGATAGATGACTTTTCTATTATTCCTGCAGATACTAAGAATGACCTTCTGAAGGAAGTGATTGCCGGAGGCAAAAAGGAATTTGCAAAAATTAAGGAAGCGGCTCTCAAGTTTGTCGGCATAATACCAGGTGAAGTAGAGGAAGATAGCACGGCCCTTATCTTATATACCAGCGGCACCACGGGGCATTCCAAGGGAGTAATTCTGACTCATAAAAACATTGTTTCAGACGCTCTCTCCACTCTGAATATGGTTCATTTGGACTCGGAGTCAAGAATGCTTTCGATGCTGCCCCTATTCCATACGATGGAATCGACACTCGGTCTCGTAGTCCCTATTATAAGGGGCGCTTCTATAACTTATCTAGATAAACCGCCTACCGCGGCGGCTCTTCTGCCGGCGCTATCTAAAGTTAAACCGACTGTAATGCTGGCTGTCCCGCTGATCATAGAAAAAATATATAAGGCAAAAATATTTCCTGAGTTCAATAAGAAAGCTATTATCAGAGGATTATATAAAATCCCGACTATCCGCAGAAAGCTGAATAAAATTGCGGGATCAAAATTAATGCAAACATTTGGCGGTGAATTGCGAATGTTCTGCATTGGAGGGGCATCGCTATCGGCGGATGTTGAAAGATTTCTGAAAGAAGCGGGATTTCCTTATGCAATCGGATACGGTTTGACCGAAACGTCTCCTCTGGTTACCGGAACCGGCCCGGACGGTGTACGCCTCCGTTCTGCCGGAAAGGCAATGAAATGGATGGAGATTAAAATTGATAATCCCGATCCCAAAAATGGGGAAGGTGAAATTTTAATCAAAGGCCCTAATGTGATGAAAGGCTATTATAGAGATCCGGAAAAAACAAAAGAAGTATTTACCGATGACGGCTGGTTTAAAAGCGGTGACCTGGGAGTAATTGATGAAGACGGTTATCTGTTTATCAAGGGAAGATCAAAGAATGTAATAATCGGCTCTAATGGAAAAAATATCTATCCGGAAGAGATCGAATCGATCATAAATGAATTTCCTTATGTTTTAGAGTCGCTGGTTATAGATAGAGGGGACCAGCTGATTGCAAAAGTATATCTGAATTATGATGAAATAGAGCAGGAATTCAGGATACAGAAACTGACTGAAGTGAAAGCCCGGGAACTCACAAATAAAATTTTGGCGGACCTGCTTATACAGATAAATGAGAGAGTAAACACATTTTCGCGAATCAATAAATTGCTTGAACAGAGAGAACCGTTTGAAAAAACACCCACTCAGAAAATTAAACGGTATCTGTATACAGAATAGTCTTGGTTGATAGTTGCTTAATACCGGAGGGAAATTGTGAAGATGAACGGATTATTTTTTCTTTAAACCTGTCTGTTCTTTTTTCGGAAGACTTTTCACGATTAATTCATATGATTGATCAATCCACGTAAATATTTCCCTGTCGGGGATTGTCCCGTCCAAAATAACCGAATTCCAGTGTGTTTTATTCATGTGATAACCCGGTGTAACAGAAGGATATCTTTCGCGAAGTTCGGCCGCCATTTCCGGATCACATTTAAGATTGAGAGAAGACGGAGGATTAATATTCATCAGGCAGAACATTTTGTTCATCACTTTGAAAACAAGAACATCCTCGCCGAACGGAAAACCCTCGGATACGCCCATCTTTTTGACACAATATTCGCGAACTTTTTCTATATCCATAATTGTTATATAAGATAATGCACTGTTAATTTAGCACTATTTTTTTGAAACTAAACTTGTATTTTGGTGTAAGATAATCCAAACCTTTAAGGACCGGTATTAAAATGAAGAAAGCCTTTATTCTTTTTATTCTTTTCTTGTTTGTATCAAAAGCACACGGACAAAATCCGAATGAAGTATTATCCAAAGACCATTCAATAGATTCTAATAAAGTAATTCTGCCGGACGCCACCTATAAACTCGTCAGTCAGGTTATAACTAACTTTCTTTCAAGCTATCATTATAAAAAACAGCCCCTCAACGACTCTGTGTCGGCAGTCATCTTCAAGGAATATCTGGGCACGCTCGATAACGGCAAATTATATTTTTTAAAGAGCGATATTGAAAAGTTTGAAAAATACAATCATCAGCTGGATGATAACCTGAGAACGGGAAATATTGAGCCCGCTTTTGAAATTTTTAATGTGTTCAAAAAGAGGCTCGCTGAGAGGATTGTTCATATAGATTTTATACTTAAACAAGAGTTCGATTTCAGCGCCGATGAGTCTTTCGCTCCGGACCGCGAAAAAGCCGAATGGGCCGGATCCAAAGATGAACTTGATGAATTATGGCGGCTGCGTATTAAGAATGATGCTTTGAATCTGATCCTTTCAGGAAAAGAACTTGCGAATGCGCGCGATCTGTTGTCGAAACGCTATCACAATTATCACAAGATAATTCTGCAATATGAGGCTGATGATGTGTTCTCTCTATTCATGAACTCATTTGCTCAGGTTTACGATCCTCATACGGATTACTTTTCTCCTCCCGCATCGGAAAATTTCACTATAGCAATGAAATTGTCGCTTGAAGGGATTGGAGCATCATTAAGACAGGAAGGGGACTATACAACGGTAGCTAACATAATTGCGGGCGGCCCCGCATACAAGAGCGATCTTATCCATGAAGAGGATAGGATTATCGGCGTTGCTCAGGGGGAGGATGGCGAATTTGTCGACATCATCGGATGGAGGCTTGATGATGCTATCCAATTAATCCGCGGCAAGAAGGGAACCACTGTGCGTCTTCAGATTCTGAGGGCTAAGGATGGTTCGAATGCCCCCCCGGCCGAAATAAAGCTCGTGCGCGAAGAGGTTAAACTCGAAGAACAGGCGGCGAAAGATGAAATAATGAATGTTGAAGAGGATGGAAGGAGTCTGAGACTGGGTGTTATAAAACTACCCTCTTTCTATACCGATTTTGAAGGACAGCAGAAAGGGAAGCCCGATTACAGAAGTACAACTAGAGATGTGAAGAATATTTTAAATAAATTCAAATCGGAAAAAGTTGACGGAGTTATTTTAGACCTGCGGAATAACGGGGGGGGATCGCTCCAGGAGGCAATTCAGCTTACAGGATTATTTATTAAAGACGGACCTGTTGTTCAGGTAAAAAATGCATCGAACAAGATTGAAGTTGATTCCGACCCGGATCCGGGAATCATTTATGACGGGCCTCTGATGGTTATGGTCAACCGCTTCAGCGCTTCGGCTTCAGAAATATTTGCCGCGGCTATTCAGGATTACGGACGGGGATTAATCGTGGGATCAACAACCTACGGTAAGGGCACTGTCCAAAATATGATAGATCTTAACCGGGCGATTAGTTTCGGAAATAAAAAATTGGGGCAATTGAAATTGACAATAGCAAAATTTTACAGGATCACCGGCGGTACAACACAGCATCTGGGTGTGGAACCCGATATTTATTTCCCTTCCCAATTCACAGCAAAAGAATTCGGTGAAAGCGGACAGGAGAGTGCTTTGCCCTGGGATCAAATCCCCTCGGCGCCTTACAAAAGATATTCCGATCTCTCCAAATCAATTTCATTTCTTAAGACAAGGTACGATGAAAGAAGAAAGAACGATCCCGAGTACAACTATCTGCTGCAGGATGTGGAAGATTTTAACAGAAATCGGGATAGAAAAGAGATTTCTCTGAATGAGGCGGTAAGAAGAAGAGAGCGGGACGAATCGGAAGCGAAAAGAAAGCAAAGAGATGAAGACCGTGCGCGTGCGCTGGGTATCAAAATCGAAGAGAAGAAGGAAGTAAATCCGCCTGTTACAAAGACCGGCGATTATGAATTGAAAGAGAGCGGTAAAATACTTGCGGACCTGATTCTATCGAAGGTCGGATAATCTTAATTCTTCTTCTTTCTCCAATATAGAGGATTTTAATAAATAAGAATCGTGTATGAAAACTAACGCCATCCGGATATTGGAGTCAAAAAATATTCTTCATACTACCATAGAGTATGAATCGTCGGATGAAGAAATCGATGCGATTTCGGTAGCAATAAAAATAAGTGCTGATCCGGAAACTGTTTTTAAAACACTCGTTGCCCGGAACGAAAATAATGATGTGCACGTCTTTGTTATACCAGGCAATTTCGACCTGAACCTGAAAAAAGCGGCGGTTGCCAGTTCGAGTAAAAAGATAGAATTGATAAAGGTCAAAGAGCTCCAGCCCCTAACCGGATATATCCGGGGCGGGTGTTCACCTGTCGGAATGAGAAAACCATTTCCCACCTATATTGATGAAACCGCACAGCTTCACGAAAAAATTTTTTGCAGTGCCGGAATAAGAGGGATGCAGTTAAATATTGCCCCGGATGAGCTTGCGGCGGTGGTGGATGCTAAATACGCGGATTTGATCTAAAATACGGTTTTTTGGCTGTTAATAAGTTTTTTCTTAAATTTGCATCCAAAATTACGGGAGAAATACAATGGCAAAAACCCAATCCTTTGGAGATAAAGCAAAAGGCAAAGTTAAGTCTTCAGTTGTTAATGTTAAATTCATTAAAACCGTTAAATCAGGTAACAGTTATAAATTTCACGAGAAGTTTGTAAAGATTGATGACATTAGCAAAGTAACTACTCTTAAGTAAGAATGGTACAGCAAAAAAAATCCCGCTTGAGCGGGATTTTTTGTTTTAAAGGGTCTTCCGGTTAGTCTGATACAACCATAATTGAAGGATTTACTTCACGTCTCAATAAATTTTCTATAGCCACTAATGTGCCCCGAATTGAACTTGGACAACTTCCACATGCTCCCTGATAACGGATCTTAAGTGTCAATCCTTCCATCCCGGTTACTTCAAGTCCGCCGCCGTCACCGGCAAGAGCCGGACGCACGCGCTGATCCAGAATTTCATTTACTTTCTTCAGAAGAGCTGTTTCCTCCTCTGTGTTTGTCTGCGCGGAAACTGTCTCCTCGGGTATCGAAGACTTATCAAAATTCTTTATGAACTCAACAAATGGCCGCTGAATCTGACCCCAGGCAACATTAGCTTCTTTCTCAATTGTGATGAATTTATCCATATAAAAAACCGAAACCACGCCGGGAATATCAAATATTCCTGAAGCGAGGGGATCGTTAACCGCCTCTTCTTTGCTCTTGTAATTTCGGGTTTCTTTATTGAGCAGTTTTTCATTTATAACAAATTTAAGAGCTTGCGGATTCGGTGTAAGATCCACATCCTGTACTTGTAACATTATTAACTCCTTTTTCTTCTAAACCGAATAAATTCCGGAATAGTTCTAATCTCGTTCAACTATTGCACCGCAACAATATCAAAAATTGGTTTGGGATTCAAGAGCAGATGAAGGCATCTTCAAACCGCCGAACCGTTTAAGGTGATGGTCAAAACACTCATACATCAGCCGGGCCCATACTTATTTAGATAATCTGCCGAAAAACGAGTGGGGATTTGTTGTGCATCCCTCCTTGCCGCCCGAATAGAATTTTTTAATCAGCGTCAACGCCTGCGGGAATCGGGACTAAGGATTCCAATCCGGTTTACCAATTCGTCAAATACTTCTTTCTGAAATAATGTTTTTATTAGTTATTTACGGTTGTTTACCAGGAGGACAAATTCACCCTTAAGTTTTTGCGATTCCGCTCTCTTAAGAATATCAACTGCCGTACCGCGGAAAAATTTTTCTGTGGGAAGAGTCAGTTCGTAAGCTACCACAATCTCTGTTTTAGGCCCGAAAATTTTTGAGATATCCGTCAGAACTGCTTTAAGACGGTATGGAGTTTCCATGATGACAAGAAGCTCATGTATGTTTTTCAGCCGCGACAACTCTTTTTTCCGGATCTCAATTTTTGGAGAGAGCCATCCAGCATAATAAAAACTGTCCAGATTAAAGCCGGATCCTACAAGTGCCGGCAGCAGGGAATTAGCCCCCGGAACCGGTACTACATCTATCCCGGCTTCTATGCACATCCGAACCAGAATTTTTCCGGGATCGGAAAAGAGCGGGGTGCCGCAGTCGGAAATTAATACCGCGGATCTTCCCTCTTTAATAAGCTTCATAATATCGCGCGAGGATTCTTCTTCATTATGCTCATTTATGGAATAAAGCTCCTTTTCAATCCTTAAATGAGAAAGGAGTCTTCTGGCTTCCTTAAATTCCTCGCAGATTATCAGGTCGGCATCCTTAAGTATATTAATCGCGCGGAGAGTGATGTCTTCGAAATTGCCGATCGGAGTAGAAACTATGTAGAGTCTGTTGGCGGCTGTCATGCTAAATCCGTTCCAGCTTTAAAATCTGAAAACAACGTCGAAATATTATAAAGGTTGTTGAAGTTCTTCCATAAGCCGATCGAGGTCCACAACTTTTTTATTCCCGGATTTTCTATTCTTCAACTCAATTTTCCGGTCTTTTAAATTCTTCTCGCCGACAATTACCTGCACAGGCATTCCAAGCAGATCAGCGTCGTTGAATTTAAATCCGGCGCTGGCATCAATCCGGTCATCGAACAATACCTCATACCCTTCGGAGATTAATTCGATATATATTCTCTCGCAAGCTTCGCTTACAAGGGCATTCTTCATATTCAATCCTATAAGATGAATATCGAACGGGCTGAGGGGCTCTTTCCAGACAATTCCCTTCTCGTCGTAATTCTGCTCAATGAAACAGGCGAATACACGGTCTACGCCAATTCCGTAACTGCCCATCACCACAGGTTTTTCTTTTCCGTTCTCATCAAGAAAATTAACGCCGAGCGCTTCGGAATATTTTGTGCCGAGTTTAAAAATATGTCCGAGTTCAATCGCCTTGAAAACGTCAAGATTGGAGCCGCAGCGGATACATTTTTCTCCGCTTTCCGCGGTGCGCAGATCAAAATATTCAATTTCCGGAACATCCCGTTTTAAATCGAGTCCGCCTATATGAAATTCATTTTTATTGGCCCCGCTGTAAAGATTATTTCCTTCTTTTAAAAGATTGTCGGCGATGGTTCTGTGAGGAAAATTGACAGGTCCTATAGAGCCCGCGTCGGCGCCGGTAATCTCTTTTAATTCGTCGGGATGTGCCGGACGTACAACTCCGCCCAGGACCGATCCTAATTTCGTTTCATTCACTTCATCATTTCCGAGCATCAGAACAAGCACGGGGTGTCCGTCATGAATATAAATTCTCGATTTTGCGGTCTCGTTTTCCC
>JBAYWA010000064.1:0-7851 GCA_041674325.1 Melioribacteraceae bacterium
AAATCTGGATCACAGGCTCATAGTGGATAAAAAGCCGGAAGAAGAACCGTCCCGCCAGAGACGGAATTAATTTTATGTTGGGATAAGTTTTTTCATCAGGGCCGGGGCCTCACCCGGCTCTGCTTTAGATATTTAAATTTTCCGTCCATTTAATTTGTGTTTCCAATCTTAGCGGATTCCGCCCAATATATTTTCTGTCATAATAAAGCTCTATTTCATTTCTATTTGTTACGGTTTAGAAGAAGGCCGCCATAATTTATCTCCGACAGGTGCTCTGGTGGAATCCGTGTTTTCCTGTGCGGGTGATATCGATCGCGCGCAAAAAAAATATATTGACACACAATTCCTTTAATCGTATATTTACGATGAACGATAAAGGAACCCGGAATGGCAAAAAATAAATCGGATGAATTCACCGCCGATGAGATGGAACTGGCGGATATAGCCAAAGCGTTATCCCATCCCGCGAGAATTAAAATCCTGAAGATTCTCTCGAGCAGGAATGTCTGCATGTGCGGCGATATTGTCGCCCTGCTGCCTCTGGCAC
Organism: Melioribacteraceae bacterium; assembly: GCA_041674325.1. Classification (GTDB taxonomy): domain Bacteria; phylum Bacteroidota; class Ignavibacteria; order Ignavibacteriales; family Melioribacteraceae; genus Fen-1258. The sequence continues at coordinate 548 of JBAYWA010000064.1, forward strand.
AGGCAACGGTCTCTCAGCACCTTAAAGAACTTAAACGCGTTGGACTTATCGAGGGGGAAATTGAAGGTCCTAAAGTCTGCTATTGTCTCAATAATTCTAAAATGGAAAAAGCAAAAGACTCATTAATAAAATTATTTAAAAAAGTCTGCTGTTAACAGCAAAGGAGCTAATATGAACGAACAGAATGAAATCAAAGAGATGGTAAAAGAGAAATACGGACAGATAGCGAAGCAATCTGGTTCATGCTGCGGTCCGTCGAGCTGCTGCGGACCGGATAACAAGATAGTCGGTTATACGGTTATGAAAGACGAGTATGACAGTATTGACGGGTATGTTGCGGAAGCCGATCTGGGACTCGGATGCGGTTTGCCGACCGAATATGCCGGAATTAAAAAAGGGGATGTTGTTGTGGATCTCGGAAGCGGGGCGGGTAATGATGTGTTCGTCGCAAGAGCAATAGCGGGCGATACGGGGAAAGTGATAGGCATCGATATGACACGCGAGATGATAGATAAGGCGAAAAGGAACAATGCAAAACTCGGATTCAAAAATGTGGAATTCCATCTGGGGGAAATTGAAAATATGCCCCTCGAAGATTCATCCGCCGATGTTGTAGTGAGCAACTGCGTTCTTAACCTGGTTCCTGATAAAAAGAAAGCATTCTTGGAAATATACAGGATTCTGAAAGAAGCCGGGCATTTCTGCGTTTCGGATATAGTGATCAAGGGAAAAATGACGGATGAACTGCAAAAATCCGCCGCTATGTACGCCGGGTGTGTCTCGGGCGCCATACAGGAAGAGGAATATATCGGTATAATAAAAGATTCCGGTTTCAAAAATATTGAGATAAAAAAAGTGAAGAAGATCGAATTGCCGGAAGATCTATTGAAAGAATATTTGTCTGAAGAAGGATTGAAAGATTTCAGATCCAATCTGAAGGGAATTTACAGCATTACACTAACGGCGGATAAAAACTAAATTAACGGCGCCGGTTTTTCTTTAATGAAACACCGGCGATCTATTCTTACGCAACCTGTTCCATCTCAAGAGTCTGATCGTTGTGCTCTATGCTGAAAAGGAACTGAGCTTTCGGATTTTTCTCCTTCGCGCGCTGAAGCGAATACTGCGATTCGGCTATGTAAACAAGATTCTTGTTCTTATCCAAAAAAAGATTATTCGACCATAGGCTCATCAGGCTTTCGATGTCGCTCTTATTCTCAAATTTCACCCAGCACGCTTTGTAAGAAGGGTAATTGATGAATTCACAGCTTGCCCCGAATTCATGAAGAAGACGGAATTTTATTACGTCGAATTGCAGCGGCCCAACTACCCCGATAACTTTTCTGTTCCCGTAATTCTGTGTAAACATCTGAGCCAGTCCTTCATCAGTTAACTGGCTAATTCCTTTCTCCAGTTGTTTCGACTTAAACGGATCGGTATTTCTCAATTCTCTGAAAATCTCAGAGGAGAAACTCGGTATCCCCTTAAACATAAACGCGTCTCCTTCTGTAAGCGTGTCGCCGATTTTAAATGTTCCCGAATCATAAAGTCCGATAACATCGCCCGCGTAGGCATCATCAATTACATTTTTTGACTGACCCATAAAGCTGGCGGGATTCGGAAATTTTATCTGCCTGTTGAGGCGCACATGGTGGTAAAATTTGTTTCTTTCGAATTTGCCCGAACAGATTCTTAAAAATGCAATCCGGTCGCGATGTTTCGGATCCAGATTCGCGTGAATTTTAAATACAAAGCCGCTGAATCCGTTCTCTTCCAGCGGAATCATTCCGGTGGTCGATTCGCGCGGGGAAGGAGAGGGTGCGATATCGATAAACGTATCGAGCAGTTCCTTAACTCCGAAATTATTCAGAGCGCTTCCGAAGAAAACCGGCGCCAGGTGACCGGCTTTATACTTTTCTACGTCAAACTCCTCATAAATCCCGTTGACCAGATCAATATCGTTCTTCAATTTGACTGCGCCGTCGCCGAATGTGTTCTGAAGTTCCGGATCCTCAATAGAATTGAAGATTCTTACCTCGTCCTCTATAACCTGTTTATTGGAATGAAAAAAAGCGAAACTGTTTTTATAAATATTGTAAACGCCCCGGAACGAGGTTCCGATACCGAGCGGCCAGCTTAAAGGGCGAAGGTTGATTGATAAGATTTTTTCCAGCTCGTCCAAAAGTGCAATAGGGTCTTTCCCTTCCCGGTCAAGTTTATTAATAAAAACAATAACGGGAGTGTTTCTCATCCGGCAGACCTGCATCAGCTTTTCAGTCTGCTCCTCCACGCCTTTCACGCAGTCTATCACAAGTATAACGCTATCAACGGCGGTGAGGGTTCTGTATGTATCCTCCGCAAAATCCTTATGCCCGGGGGTATCGAGCAGATTAACGATAGCATCCTTGTATTCAAAAGATAATACGGAAGTAGTAACCGAAATTCCGCGCTGTTTTTCAATTTCGAGGAAATCGGAAGCCGCGGTCTTTTTGATCTTATTAGATTTGACCGCGCCGGCAATCTGTATGGCCCCGCTGTATAAAAGCAGTTTCTCGGTCAATGTAGTCTTGCCGGCATCGGGATGGCTAATGATTGCAAAAGTTTTACGTTTTTGAATATTCTTAAGGATACTCATTTATTTCCAGATCTCGTATAATTATAAAATGGATAATGACAGGGGCAGCTTGGAATTGCCTTTAATCTCAAATCGGATTTATTATTTGAAGCCTTTTAAAATTCATAACTCAAATATAAAGCATTCCGTTATAAGTATGAAATTGGGGGTAGTGGGGGAAGTCCAGAGTCTTTAAAAAGGGGGAGAAAATGAGATCAGGCTGCTTTTTGGCGGAAAATTTTGAACCGGAATAGGGCGGACCGTTTGATACTAATTTCAGTTTTGATTAAGTTCACTCAAAAATTATAAGGATTTCCCTTGACAACCGGCGGCTATATTTTTTTAATTTCGGCAGTCAGCGCAATTGCTGTTTTAACCTTTTTTTGTCTCTATAAAATTTTGCGTCCGGCAGGAAAAAAGAAAGCTGAATAGAAGCAGCTTTCGCCCGGATGCATTACAAACACATCGAAAAAACATCTCATTTATTCATGTCATCACATAAGAGGTCTGCATGAAAGAAGATACTGAACCTAAAAAGTCTTTATTCCGCTCGTTCCCCAAAAATTATTGGGTCGTAATTATGATGGAGTTTTTTGAGAGGGGCTCATATTACGGAATGATGAGCATCCTTTCCGTTTATATGGTGGACCAACTTAATTACACCAAAGAGAGCGTGGGCGTTATAAAAAGCACCATTCAGCCGCTTCTCTATATTCTTCCCATATTAGCCGGGGCAATAGGTGACAGGTTCGGGTATAAAAAGACTCTCACATTTGCGTTCATATTCCTCGGACTTGGATATTTTCTAACGAGTCAGACAACCGAATATTCAATGGTGTTCGCGAGTCTTGTAATTATGGGAGTCGGCGCGGGCGCTTTCAAACCGATGATATCGGGAACGATTGCCCGCGAGACAAATCAATCGAACAGCACTATGGGTTTTGGTATTTTTTACTGGTCAATCAATCTAGGCGCATTTCTATTTCCACTGATTTTAGTCCCTTACATAAAAAACGCGTTCGGATGGCAGTATGTGATGCTGGCCTCGGCAATCGGAACAAGCGCGATGCTTATTCCTACTTTTCTCATCTATAAAGAACCGAAAAAACCGGAGAGCACAAAAAATTTCGGCGAGGTCTTAAAGGGAATGGTGATGGTGCTGACCGACGTCCGCTTTATCACACTTATAGTGATCTATTCCGGTTTCTGGATTCTTTATTTCCAGATGTTCGATTCTGTACTCTGGTATGTGCAGAAATATGTCGACGCAACTTCTTTGAATAATGGAGTTAACAGTATACTTGGCATTGTGGGGATAAATCTGAACTGGAAATTTGATGTTGAACATGTGACTGTTATTAACGCCGGGACAATCATTCTCCTTCAGATTATAATAAGCAACATTGTTAAGAACACCAAAGCGCTGCCTACAATGATTGCGGGAATTACTATGGGAACAATTGGCATGGGCGTACTCGCGATATCGACTAACATCTGGGTCTTCATGGCGGGCATTATTATCTTCTCGATAGGCGAAATGACGGCCCATCCAAAATTTATAAGTTATGTAGGACTGATAGCTCCCGAAGATAAGAAAGCTCTCTATCTTGGTTATGCTTTTCTTTATGGAGTGCTCGGCAGCGGTATAGGAGGAATTCTGGGGGCCAACCTATATGTGCATTTTGTGGATAATCTAAATGAACCGGGCACTCTGTGGCTGGTTTTCAGTATGATTGGAGTGGTTACCATCATCGGACTGGTTCTTTACAATAAATTTCTTGCGCCCAAAAATGTGAATGCTTAACGCTTTATGATAAAAACCTCGGCAAAAATATTTTTTATCTCAATGCTCCTGATCTCCGGTCAGCGCCTGGCGGCCCAGCAGGAAAATGTGCCGGTTGATCATCAGGTCTATCTTTTTATTAAAGAGATGAGCGTGAAAAATATTCTTAAATATATTCACGATGATAATCCCGGTATGTCGCGCAGAGAGATCGCCGAAAATCTTAATCTTATATCGGAACAGCCATCGGCATTAAGCGCGACCGAAAAGAAGCTTTTGAAAAAATACCGGGATGAATTCTGCGATAGTAATGCGGACAGCGCTAATACATTCCAGTTGTTCGGAAGCGAAACCGGATTTTCGGATGACGGGGCCGATCTGTTATCTGACAAGATAAAATATACTTATGTATACCGGGAAGATGGAGTTAATTATTATCTGAATGTACTCGGCAGGGCAATGTACGGACAGAATTTCAGGCCGTTTGTAAACAACTCCTGGCTGTATGATATCGGGTTCCGTTTCCGGGGAACATTGTTCGATAAGCTTGGCTACAGCCTTACGGTTCAGAAGGGGGGAGTAAGCGGATCGCGGGATTTTGCCGCAACGCTCGATCCGAGATTAAATTATAATTTCAAATATGTTGAGGATTACGAGAATGTAAATAATTATGATTTCACGGAAGGCTATCTGCGGTATTATACTGAGCCGTTGAAGGATATGTCCCTTGCATTTCAGATAGGGCGGGAGAAGATAAAGTTCGGATACGGTTACGGAAGCAAACTGGTGCTCTCGGGAAACCATCCGGTGCTTGATTTTATAAAGATGGATTTCAATTACGGCGTTTTCAGTTTCACATCGATTCACGCCTCAACAGTAGGCAGTTTCAATATAACTAGAGAGCTTGATTATACTAAATTCCTTGCCGTTAACCGGTTCAAGCTTCATTTCGGAAATGTTTTAGAATTCGGTTTGGGTGAAAATGTTATTTACACCGGACGGGGGATAGACCTCGCATATTTAAATCCTTTTGCATTTTACAAATTTGAAGAGATGTCGCTGCAGGACAGGGACAACGGCGCGCTCTGGCTCGATTTTCAGACGCGATTTATTGAAAACCTGGAGATACAGGGGACATATTTTCTTGACGACAATCCGCTCGGCAATCTACAGGACTTTTCCAATTTCATAAACAAGACGGGTTATCAGCTCGGCGCATTTTGGTATTCCCCTTTTTCAATAAACGATCTTTCGGTAATACTCGAATATACGCGGATAAGACCGTATGTCTATTCACATGTAAGTTTAAAGAACAGCTACACCGCGTGGGATCAGATACTTGGTCACGGAATAGGACCCAACTCTGACGAGATACTGGCCCGGGTGAGCTGGAACATAAACGAATGGATCCGATTCAATTTCGATTATCAGTATATCCGCCACGGCGAGAATATTCTGGATTCGCAGGGAAATTTATCGTTTAATGCCGGCGGTGATGTGCTTGTCTCTCACCGCACGAATGTGGATCCCGTACGGATAGAGTTTCTTGACGGAGACAGGATAAACACGAATATTTTTACGGTTAATTTCAAATTCGAGCCGGTGCGTCAATTTATTTTTGACCTTACATTCAAAGGGATCATGAGAAAAAATATTACATATGATCTCTCTGATAATTCGAGCTATGCTTTTTTAAGACTGATGTTTGAATTCTGATTGGTCGGCAGATAATTAAAAATTAAAATTTGTCCCGGCATTCAACTCAACCGACTTATTGTATACATGTTGAGCAACGGAAAGATCCTGGATAGCCAGTCCCACGGTTTTGAATAGTGTAATCTCTTCCGAAGATTCCCTTGCGGTTTTTTTCTTTGTTATAAGATCTCCCAGAGAAGCGTGAACTTTTTCCCAACCCCACATTTTCTCTTCGACCGGAATTATCAGATCTCCCGCCTCCGTTTTACAGGCTTCTAAAAGATCGCAGATTATTTTTGAGCGCACAACGGTTTTGGTATCAATTTCGCGGCTAAAGGGTTCGTGAGATCCGGCTCCGTTTATATGAGTCCCGGGACTTATCCAGTTGCCGTCTATGACCGGCCTTTTGGAAGTCGTAATAAGCGTCACTATATCCGCCCCCCTGGCTGCCTCTTCCGCGCTTCCAGCAATAATTATCTCAGATTTAACAATCTGTTCCAGCGAGTGTTTGAATTCATTCCTGATTTCAACCGGATCGAGCGAAAATACAATTATCTTTTCTATATTTCTTACGGAGTCGATCGCGAGCGCATGCGCGCGGGACATTCCTCCGGTTCCAAACAGAGCGTGGACTTTTGATTCTTTTCTTGAAAGAAGTTTTGTAGCTAATCCCGAAACGGCGCCGGTCCTCACGGCTGTGAGATAGCTCCCTTCCATAACGGCGATAGGTATGCCGCTCTTTTCATCCATCAGAATTATCGTTCCTGATATTGTCGGCAGTCCGTATCTCTTCATATTCTCTTGATAGACGGTTACTACTTTAATTCCCAAAGCCCCTGGCCCGCTTAAATATGCGGGCATATATAAAGCTGATCCGTTATGATCCGGAACGGGGATCGAAGTCCTTACAGGCAAAATCGCCCGTCCTTCAGAAAGGTCTGCAAATGCATTTTCAAGAATATTAATAGCATCCGTCATCTCAAGCAGATTAATTATATCCTGTCGTGAAAGTAATTTTGTCATTGGGTATCCGGGTTCAAAGACACAATAAGCTAAATAAACGTTGTTATCTCATCCAGCCCTTTTCTTTTTATATCGGGAACAACGGTGCCGTCTGCCGGATATCCCACAGCGAGAATTAAGAAGGGCCTTTCTCTGAGCGGTCTCTCAAGAATCTCATTCAAAAAATTCATCCGTCCCGGCGAATATGTC
>JBAYWA010000065.1:0-7846 GCA_041674325.1 Melioribacteraceae bacterium
CACAGTATCAATCATATCACGGTAACGCGGATCTTTTTTCTTTCCGTAGGTTTTAATCAGCGCAGCTCCGATAGAGCCGCAATGATCGAGAGCCGACATGTGCATCATTTGTCCGTACTGCTCTTTTCTTGCTCCGAATTTTTCATCTATCTTTCTGAAATAAGGCAGATTATCGAAAACAAAATCATAATTCCTGAATGCGTAATCCACGTAAGACTTATCGCCTGTAACATCGGTTACCAGGTTCATACCGGAGTAAACAACGCCCATAGTATATGACCATTGAATAAATTCGCCTTTACTATTATCGATTATGGCATTTTTATCCGGTTCCGAAAAATCTGTAATCACCTTCCCGGTTTTTGAATCAATTACATTATACTTAGTTGTTTCAACAAAATAATTTTTTACCCTGTCGAGGACTTTTTTGATATCGGCGGGTTCCGGAATAAGGTAAGGTATTTTATATACCGCTTCCGATTCGTCGGGGATAACTGAATTTTTCTTATTCTGCGGCATAACAGTGCTGCACAAAATTAACAGGGTCATAATAAAAAGAATTTTCTTTGTCATTTCATTTCCTCCTTTATTTTTTTATCGGTATTAAGAATTCGTTTTTAATGTTGCCCGGCACTGATATTTTAATTTTGTCGCTCAGAAAAGTCAATAATCTCCAATTGCTTTTGCCTTCTCCGAAAGATCCGGTTTCAATTTCGGGTATTTTTCTGCCGTCGGGCATTATCATTTCTTCGATTATGTTTTCGTGATTATGTCCGACGAACAATGCAGATATATTCTTATGATCATTCAGTGTTTTCATTATTCCCGAACTGTATAAATCTTTGTCCGGCCGCGCAACAGAAGGTTTGCTTAGATAAACGCCGTCATTGTTATTATCCGGAACCGGAAGCGGTACGTGAAAAAACATCACTGCTATTGCATCCGGATTCATTTCCAGTTCATGATTAAGCCACTCTATCATTTCCGGATTCCAGAACGCATCCGTCGGATTTTTTTCAATCCTGTAAATAGCTTCCAGGAATAAAAAGAGGTAATCCGTATTTCCGACTCTTATAATTTTTGAATAATATGTACCGTTTTCAAAAACCTTGGAATTTCTTATCCACGCAGCTTTTGCTTTTTCCGCGTTATAATGCCCGCCGAGAAGAACGTTTTCATCTTTTGCAGACTTTGTATAGAAAGTTGATATTTCGTGATTACCAAGAGTCAGATAAACAGGAACAGATGATTTTCCGATTACTTCAACAAAATTTTCAATCTGCCCGGCTTTCAATGTGCCGTCTACGGCTTCACCTGCAAAGAAATCAATATTATCACCGGAGGTCATAATAGCATCGGCATGTAATTCTAAAGGCATTGTGCGGAGAAAATTTTCGAAATCCGCCTGATTATCTGCGTATTGTAACCGTCTTTTAGTTCTCAAATCAGGAGAATATCCTTCCCAGCTGCAAATGTGCAGATCGGTGAGATGAATTACATTCAGTGAATCATATTTTTGCTGCGCGTGCACCGGAACAGAAACAGAAGTCATTAAAATTACAAATCCGGCGATAATGATTTTCCGCAGATTATTATTCTCCATTAATCTCATCCTCCGCCTCCGGTCCATCTTTATCTCCCGGCCATACAACTTTTTTTGAATCTTTAGCGTTCGACTTAGGCAGCCATTTTTTCATCTCTTCTTTCAAATCGGTATACTTCGGATCGCCGGCAAGATTTTTCCATTCCATTTCATCGCTTCGATGGTCGTATAATTCTTCCGTTCCGTCATTGTAGCGGATATAGCGGTAACGCTCATTACGCACAGAATGATTTCCCCTCATATGTGTTGTGATGGCAGGATATTTCCACGGGGCTGCAGGATTTTTAAGCAGCGGCACCAAACTGTTTCCTTCATTTGCCGGATTGGGTTTCAATCCGCAAAGTTCAACAAGCGTAGGGTAAAGATCGAGAAAACTTACTGCTCTTTCACATTTAACATTTTGCGGAGAAACTCCCGGTACTGATAACATGAGCGGAGCTCTAGTTGCTTCTTCCCAAAGCGTGCTCTTCTTCCAATGAAGTTTTTCTGTAAGATGCCATCCGTGATCTCCCCAGAATACTATAATTGTATTTTTCGCATATTTACTTTTGTCAAGCCCATCAATCAATCTTCCCACCATTGTATCGGTGAAATTAATTGTGGCAAGGTAAGCAGCAACAAGATCTCTTTCCTTGCCTTCTTTTTTGATTGCCCGGTAAACTTTCTCTCCGGCGAATTTCTTACCTATTTTCGGAACGTCATTCAAATCATCCTCTTTCATAAGAGGCATTGTAATTTTTGATTTGTCGATTTTATCAAAATATTTTTCGGGAACATACCAGGGCAGATGCGGTTTTCTAATTCCGCACGCAAGGAAGAACGGTTTATCGTGTTTTTTATTCAGTTCATTGATACAATAATCAACCGATTTATAATCTCCCATTTCATTATCCTCAACTTTGAGAGGATACCAGTCAACATCCTTTGCGCCGGAGGCCGAATTGGCCGGAACTTTAGGAGGGTTGGGGTCGCTTGTTGTCTGTTTATCGAGCGCCGGGTAAAAGTCATTCCAAGAATCCGCATCCGGAAATTTTCCATGATAAATTTTCCCGGCACCTGAAGCATAATATCCAAATTTTCTCAGATACTGCGGAAGTGTAACCGTATTTTTACCGATCTCAGACAACCTGAACGGCTGCCGGTTGTTATAAACACCCGTCGTTGAAGGTCGAAGTCCTGTCATCATACTTGCTCTCGAAGGATTACAGATCGGGGCGCAGCAATATGCTTTTTCAAAAATCACGGAACGCTTTGCCAGCCTATCTATATTTGGAGTAATGGTATCCTTGTTACCGCCGAATACGCCGACCCAGTCGTTGAGGTCATCGGACACGATAAATAAAATATTCGGTTTTTCGACAGAGCTTCCTTTAAGAAAACTTAAACCAGGCATGTATGCCGCCGCCGCGCCTAGCGCTGCGGTCTTAAGGAATCTTCCTCTTGTAATTTTGTTATCCATGTACGTCTCTCGATATTATAAACTTTGGTTATGGCAATTCATTTAATGTATCTCCGTTTATGTGTCATCATCCACGTATGATTTTTCCTTTTTCAGTTTCGGATCAAAATGTGGATTTAATGTCATTTCCTGTGCATTAACATTCCGGCGCCATTTATTAAGCTCGTCATAAAGCAATAAAGCCAGATCAGGGTTTTCTTTTGCAAGATTGTGCTGCTCGCTTATATCTTTTTCAAGATCATACAGCCCGAGAGCGCCGTCAGTATGTATGCCGTTAATACTTTTTTCGTACCACTCAATCAATTTGTATTTGCCCTTTCGTATAGCCCCGGATGGAGCAACACCAAGCGAATGATAGTGCGGATAATGCCAGAATATCGGGCGTTCGTTATAAATTGATTTCCCTTTCAACAGCGGAAGTATATCGACGCCGTCAATATTTTCCGGATTATTTTTTACGCCGCATATTTGAAGAAATGTAGGAAGGAAATCGACACTTGTTACGGGAACATCGCATTTTGAATTAGGCTGTATAACGCCCGGCCAGCGGACAATCAACGGTTCGCGGATTCCTCCTTCATACAGCTGAGCCTTACCGCCGCGCAGTGGTTTCAATATGTTCCGGGCGCTCGAACATCCGTTGTCTGCAAAATAAATTACAATTGTATTTTTTGTGAGATTTAATTCATCAAGCTTATTGAGAATTCGTCCCACGTTATTATCAAGCGTTTCAACCATGGCACCGATCACGGGACTGTTTTTTTTCAATTCCGATCCGGATTTATTTTTGTATTTATTGATCAGTTTTTCATTTTCCAATTTCGGACTGTGTATTGAATCATGGGCCACATAACAGAAGAATTGCTTACCCTTACTGTTTTGAATGAAATCAATTGCATGATCCGTAATTGCTTTAACGTGATGCGCATCGGAATCAGGGTCCGCGGATTTTTTCGGTTTAACTGTAGTAAACACAACATCGAAACCCTGCGATGCAGGATCCCCGGGTCTTCCGAGTTTGTATTCCTTATCTATATTTAAATGCCATTTCCCGAAATGTCCGGTAGTGTACCCCGCTGTTTTTAAGGCCTCGGCCAGAGTCGTCTCTTCGAGCAGAAGCTGTTTTGTCCAATCCGGAGTTTTGAGATAATCTTCTAGTTGAGCTTCTTTTCCGGGGATAAAATCTGTGAGATGGAGTCTTGCGGGATATTTGCCCGTCATTATGCTTGCCCGCGTAGGCGAGCACACGGGGCATGCGGCATAAGAATTTGTGAACAGCATTCCTTCGGAGGCGATTCTGTCTATATTCGGAGAATAATAATATGCGTTTCCGTAGCATCCAAGTTCGTGCACTCCCTGATCGTCAGCAAGAATAAAAACAATATTCGGTTTGGAATCAGCGGGAATTCCGTTGAGAATAAATTTGGGGATAAGAAATGCCGCAGAAAAAATACCGGTAGTTTTTATGAATTCCCTTCTGGATTTTTTCTCAAATCCGTCGGTTAATAAATTTTTCAAATGCATTCACCTTTGATAATTTCCACATTATTATTTATCAATCTGCCAAAATAAATCGGTCCTATCTTACCGTCTTTATAAATTTCGCTAATAACTCTTCCAATTCCCCTACCGTTGTTCGGATTGGGGATTACCGTATAACATCCCAGAACAAGGTAAAATAAAGTTGCAATATCGACTTCGGGTTTCTCATGTCTTCATTTTTTTAATGAAAATAATTATTCAATTACTATCTGTTTCTTATCAACTTCCGGCGAAATATTCAGAACTTTCTGAACGAATCTAAAATCATTGTTTTTTACAATAATCCCTTCCGACGCTGATCCGCTGACTTCAAGAAATATTTTTACGGATTTACCAGGATTTGAATTATAAATACGCGCATTTTTTACGTTGTTGAATTTTATTAATGATTTTTCGGGCGGCGATAGAGGTTTTATGTTTCCAATTTCCAGTCCGTCAACGTTTTCGGCAGTAAGTACGCTTCCCTTTTTAACAGAGAGTCTGATGTTTGTGAATTCGATATTTTCAGCATTGAAAACTTCGAAACCCTTTTCCGCCTGAATATCGATATCATTAAGAGTAACATACTCAACCGGCATTTCTTCGAGACCGTTTATCAGTCCGGCCTGCCCGCAATTTATGCCGGTGATATTACTGATGTGAATATTTTTAAATTTTGGTGTTTTTTCGCTAACCGGTTCGGCGGGAATTTCATTATATGACATATCGAGTGTTATAGCTTCTTTTGTAATATTTCTCATTACAATATTGCTGAATCTTGCATCTTCGATAGATGCGCCTCGTCCACGCTGGGTTTTAATTCTAATTCCTTTATTAGTACCATCGAAGACACAATTGGATACAACAACATTTTTAATTCCGCCCGACATTTCGCTTCCCAGGGAAACACCGCCGTGTCCGCGGAGCATCACACAGTTTGTTATTGTGATATTTTCACAAGCTTTTCCGACTCTTCTGCCGTCTTCGTCCCTTCCGGATTTTACCGCAATGCAGTCATCGCCGACACTTATATAGCAATTTGAGATAATTACATTTTTACACGCATCGGGATCAATACCGTCCGTATTCATTGATTCCGGAGGATTGTAAATGGAAATATTATCTATAGTTACGTCTTCGCAGTAAACAGGTGTGACGGTCCACCAGGGTGAATTAATTATTTTGATTCCCTGAATAAGAACATTCTTGCATTCATACGGCTGAATGAACGGCGGCCTCATATAATTTGCTTCAGTCCAATTATATATATCCGGCTGAATTACATTTTTATTCAACTCCTTAAACATTTCCTGCCACTTCGACGTAGTTTCAATTTTTCCCTTTTTCTTATATTCAGCCTTTAATTGTTCAGCATATCTCCACCATTTAGTACCCTGACCATCAATCGTACCCCGTCCGGTAATTGAAATATTTTCGCATCTGTAGCCGTAAAACAGAGGAGAGAAATTTACGCACTCCGTTCCCTGCCAGCGGACTTTAACCATCGGGAGATAATCATCAAAATCGTCACTGAATTTAAGAACACATCCCGCATCGAGATGTATATTTATATTGCTCTTAAAATGAATCGGTCCGGTAAGCCACTCGCCGGCCGGAATAAATATGGTGCCGCCACCGTGTTCGGAAGCAAGATCAATCGCTTTTGAAACAGCTTGATCAATTTTAGTTTTTCCGCCGCTTACCGCACCGTAATCTACCACGTTATAAAATGTCTGCGTCTGAGCAATCACTGATGCAGACAGCATCAGGGCAGCAATCACCATTTTCATTTGATATTTTGTGTTTGCATTCAATTTCCGCATCACACTGTTCTCTTATTTTTAATAATTATTTAACAGATCCCATTTTATCTATTTGGGCGCAAATACTAATGTACTCGCAGAGGATATTCGTATTCTTGTTAAATACCGCGCTGCTTATTCTATCCTTGATTATATATTCACCGTTCCACGCCTTATTCGGAATTCCCTGTTTATATTTTTCATTTTTAGTTATCCATCTTCCTTTTTCGTCCTGCGATTGAATAATTGCCATTAACTTTTTTTCCAACTCCGATTTCTTCTCCATCAAATTTTCTCTGGATGGAATATTCTCCTGAATTTTTTTGAATTTGCCCAGCCTATCGGTTTTCATTTTTTCATAGCGCATTTCCGTTGTATTCAATAATTCCGAAAGATCCTGTTCGTAGCCGTAACCTGTGAATCTTTCAGGGCTTAATTTTTCAATGCTTTCCCTTCTTATTCTCCCGCGGTCGTAAAATAAAGGTTTGTTTGTATTGAGCTCAGCAAAGCGGGGCCATTTGCCGTTCGGCATTTTTACATCTTTTACCCACTGCATAGCATCAGTAAACGGAAACAGGAGAGTATCATTCCCTGTAACCTGGAAAATATCCATAAGTGAATTCAGATTATTCAAAGTGACAACCGGACATACGCTTGGCGGTTCAAACGGACGGGCCCAAGCCGGCTGAAGAAATTCATTGTATTGCTGCGCCCATCCCGGCTGAGGAGGGGGCAGCTGCGAAATAAGGATATAATTTCCTACTCTGACCAGGCTTCTGTAATATCTGTCGTCTTTATAAAATCTGTAAGCATCCATCATAACATCAATGCATCTGTTGATTCCGGAATCGTTAAAGGTAGCGTAATCATGATAATTGCCCTGTTGAGGATATTTATGAGGCCATCCGCCCTGCGGCAGTTGCGCTTTCAACATCATATCCAAAGCTTTAATTACGGCTTGATGCAACGCTTCGTCTTTCATTGTCTGATCCACGGCAATAAGAAATCTGATCGCGCTTTGTGATTGATTGTCATCAAGGCTCACAACCGGTTTTTTACCTTTTCCATTAAAATAAATTTTATGATCCCAGCCCCCGAATTTGTTCTGTCCTTTTATCAAAGCTTCCGCTGTTTCTCTAGCATATTTAAGGAATGATTCATCCCCGGTTGCTTTGTAAGCCCTAAGAAATGAAAGACCCACAGCCGGTGTTCCCGGCGGCTGGACCTCAATCGTAGAATCGTCGGTTGATCCTTCTCCCCATTTTTCCTTCATATCCGGCGTGTAGAAATAAACGTATCCTCCTTTAATATTTATCGAGTGGAAATACTCAATACCCTTTTTTAGACTCTGAAGGACTTTCTTTTGTAAATCATCGTTTCCTGAACCGTACAGATCCATGTTAATATTGGCCGAATAAGAAAAAGCAATTATTAATATGCATTGAACCGATTTACTTAAAA
>JBAYWA010000066.1:0-7770 GCA_041674325.1 Melioribacteraceae bacterium
CAGTTTAATCATTGAAGAGGGAGCAAAGGGAATACTGAATCATTTCATTGATAAAGTTGCCGACTCCTCCCCCTACGCGGCCCCTATCGTCAATTTTTTCCTGAAGAACGGATTATCCTACGCGTTCTTCTCCCTGAAAAAAGCCAATATGAACTGGCCCTTCTCAACCGAATCTCCTTTAACTTATGAGACATTCAAATTCGGGATAACATTCACATTCTGATCCTATAAAAAAATATCCCTCCTTCGGAGGGATATTTGCTTCCCGCGTTAAAGCACTAATCGAAATTCAGAATGCAAATATGTGAGACTGGTACGGCTTCAGCTCAATGAACAAGCCGGAATGGTATATCTCTTCCGCCGAACGGGTATATGTCTGATCGTTCAGCAAATCCCTCATCACAAATTCCTCCTGGAATCCCCGGACGTCGAGTTTCAGTCTGCAGGTTGAAGTTGACTCCGAATAATTCACAGCGATAATTCTCTTCTCATTCTGCCGGCTCCACTGCCAGGCCAGTATATTTTTGAAAGTAGTATTTGATCCCCACGAATTTACAGGTTCGAATAATTCCCATTGACCCTGTCTGAATATCTCTTCCGAAGTAATTCTAAGAAGCTTATTATAAAACTCGTAGACATTTTCATTTAAAAGTTCTTCCGGTTCGCGCCCCAGTTGAACCGGGAGACGTATTTTCTTTCCTTCAAACTGTCCGTCGTTATAAAAACGCAATCCCGGTATTGTACTGCTTATTACCGCTGCAGCTTTCGATTTTTCCTTGCCGAAAACAGTTAAAGCTCTCTCCTCGTCGTGATTCTCAATAAATCTCATTAATTTATTTTGAAAATGAATATCCGCGTATAAATGTTCTTTAATCTCGGACGGGCGTGCAGATTTTAATCTGTCGGTCAATTTTTTATCGTATGTGTAATCGAATCCCATTTGCTGAAGATCCCACTCAAGGTCCCAATAGGCCTCGGCAATGAAAAGAAAATCCGGGCGTTCATTCTTTATTTCAGCTATGGCGCTTGTCCAGAATTCTGTTGCGGGTTTTTCGTGTCCGTTATTTGATAATACTCCGCCCCACGTATTCTGAAAGACATTATTAAGAGCGAGCATTGCCATATCGCAGCGGATACCGTCGCACACTTTAATTAATTCAAACAGGATTTTTGTAAGATATTCCCTGGCATACTGACTGAAAAAATTGACCTGAACGGTATCCTGCCAGGCCGGGAAAAACGGATCGCGTCCGTGCGCGAAATACTTCTCCTCGTTAACGAACGGTTTATAAAATGTGTGCGGATCGGTTTCATAATATTTTTTATCAACGGAGAGGAATATTTCGGGATCTGATTTGAGAAGATCGTTTTCTGCGCTGAAATGATTAGGCACAAAATCGAGAATTAATTTTATCCCCTTTTTGTTCAATACGGATTTAAGTTCAAGAAGAGAACGCTTATCGCCCAGGGCGGGATTGATCTCATAATCTCTTACAGCGAATGGCGATCCAATAACATCTTCTTTTTTCCAATCCTTAAGCGCTCTGCGGTAATTTTTTACAAGATCATTTTCGAAACAATATTTTTCAATTATGGAGTCGGATATTTTCCATATACCCATCAGCCAGATATAATCAATTCCCTTTTCAACTAAGCCGTTCCAGTATGAATTCGGAATATCATTAAGAGAGGCTTTAATCAATCCCTGATCGAATCTTTTAAGCCATACACGCGTATTGATTTCGTAGATTGATGGATTAAATTTCATTCTCAGTCAAAATTATTTTTAGGTTTTGCATCGAGCAATACTTTTTTCTCTTCGTACAGCTCCTTATTGCGTTTCATCATTTCCAGATGAAGCCGTTCGTCTTTCGATTCGGCGATGAATTTATTGTTCAATTTAATCTGCTGATCGATCTGAAAGAGCTGAAAATTTCTCACCGTCTCCGATGCATGCTCAAGAGAGTCTTTTTCAATTTTCCCGTTATACGATAGTTCATCCCACTTTTTGCTTATCGATTCGTCGGAGAGTGTCAAATCAAATACAAAATCCCGCATCTCCTGATCCGGTATATTATCAATCAGATCCGCGGGTGATATTTTCTCCTCCTCGTATCCTTCATAAACAATTTCAGCCAATTTTCTCAGTTTGTGATTCGAAAAATTCTCCAGGGCGAGATTTGAAAGTATATTCGAAATAACAATCCGGTCTCCGCTATAAAGAAGCCGGACCAATTCTTTTTCATAGGGGTTTTCATTTTCAGGTTTAGCGGATAGCGCAAGCTGTTCGGCAGATTTCTGAGTCATGACGCGCTGTTCCGGCCTTTCGCCTATTACCCCGCTCCTGTTTTTCAGTTGGTCTAAAAATGTATTCAGCTCAGACTCGATAAGTTTCTCCCTTAGATTGAAGCGCTTAGCTATCGTTTTCATAAGCAGATTGCGCTTTAATTCGTCACTTACGAGCGCCAGAGTTTTAACCAGCTCCCGTATCGCCTTTGTCATATCGGCAGAATCCTCGAACAATCCCTGCTCCTCGAATTGGGATGTCTGATATTCAAGGAAATTTTTTGCCCGCAGAATCTCCTCATCAAATTTTTCCTTGCCGAATTTTATGATAAACGAATCCGGGTCTTCTCCTTTGGGAAGCGCAATCACTTTCACTTCAAAATCCTGTTTCAGTAATATCTCAATACTGCGCAGCGAAGCCTTTTGACCGGCGGGATCGGCATCGAAAAGGATTATAATATTTTTTGTGAACCGGGAAAGAAGTTGAACCTGCTCTTCCGTTAATGAAGTGCCGGATGAGGCCACAACATTTTTCACTCCGGCCTGAAAAAGAGAAACCAGATCCATATAACCTTCAACCAGAATTGCACGGTCTAATTTTCTTATATCATCTTTTGAATGAAACAGCCCGTACAGAGAGCGGCGTTTTGAATAGATTGGAGACTCCGGAGAATTTAAATATTTTGCCGTGTTTTCCTGGTTTTCAAGTATCCGTCCCCCGAATGCTATTACCCTGCCGTTCGGCGAAAAGATCGGAAAGATCACCCTTCCCCTGTATTTATCGTAGTACTCCCCTTTGTCGTTTGTGTCTATCAAGCCCAGGAGTTTCGATTTTGTCAAATCTATTTTATTCTCTTTAGCGTGAGCCAGGAAATTATCCCAGCCGTAGGGCGCGTAACCTATCCCGAAAATCTTCTGCGTCTGAAGTTTTATATTTCTTCGTTTCAAATATTCGCGCGCCTGTTCGCCGTCACTGCTTTTTAATAAATTGTCAGAAAAAAACCTGGCTGCCAGAATGTTTATTTCATACAGTTCTTCAAGCTCATTCTGTTTTTCATCCGGCTGATTATTTTCGGCTTCTATTTTAATGCCGACGTGATCGGCAATCTCTTCAACCGCTTCGATAAAGGAGATATTCTTGAATTCCATAAGAAACTTGAAAACATTTCCTCCCGCGGCGCATCCGAAGCAGTGATAAATCTGCTTATCTTCGCTTACGGTGAATGACGGGGTTTTTTCCTGATGGAACGGGCAGAGTCCGATGAAATTTTTTCCCCGCTTTTTCAGGTGAACGTGAGCGGAAATTATATCAACAATATCCGCCGCGTTTCTTATTTCGTCTATTTTATATTCGGGAATTCGCATTTTAGGAACTATTTATGATCCGATTTCTTTTATCAATCTTTACACAAACGAAATTAGAAATTTATTTAATCAAACCAAACATTCATCTGATTGTTCGTCTCCCTTAATATTTGTATTTTGCCGGTAGAATAAGAATGAGATTTTTTTGATCAAGAATAGTGTTCTGCTGATTATACCCGCTAAGAATTTTAACGAAGAAGAATTTCTGATAATTAAGAGCGCTCTTGAACGCGCCGATATTACTGTTTTCATCGCATCAGATTCCAATTTTCTTTGTTTTGGTTCGCACGGAATGAAAATTAAAAACGATGTCCTGCTGTATAATATACACGAAAGCAACTTTCAGGGAATAATCCTGATCGGCGGAAGCGGAATGAGGGACTACTGGAACAATAAGACAATTCAGAATATAGCACAAAAATTTGCACTGAATAAAAAACCGGTCGGCGCCATCTGCAGCGCTTCCGTTATACTGGCTAAAGCAGGACTTCTTTCCGGAGGAGCCACATGTTTTATAGATGACCGGAGAGAGCTTGAACGGGAAGGGGTTGATTATAAGGATCAGGCTGTAGTATCTTCTAAAAATATTATCACCGCACAAAATCCGGCTTCTTCAACAGAATTTGTAAAAGCCTTTTTATATGAGTTTGCTAAAAATTAGAAGTTCAGAAGAACTTAACTTTCCCGCGCGGTGTTTATTATTAACGGATCCATTGAATAAACTCTCTTTTATATTAATTTAAATGAATAATCTTCCGAAAAAATACTGCAACAGTTTAACAGAATATTCCCGTTATGAAACGCGCGAAGTCTCTGTAGGCAATCTACCTCTGGGCAACGGCAATCCTATACGGATACAGTCGATGACAACCACCGATACAATGGATACAAAGGGGACGGTTGAACAATCGATAAGAATGATTGAGGCCGGGTGCGAATATGTAAGGATAACCGCGCCCAGTATGAATGAGGCTCAGAACCTGCTTAATATAAAAAACGAACTTCGCAGCCGCGGGTATAATTCTCCCCTTATTGCCGATATTCATTTTACTCCTAACGCGGCCGAGCTTGCCGCGCGTATAGTTGAAAAAGTAAGAGTCAATCCGGGTAATTATGCGGATAAGAAAAAATTTCAATCTCTTGATTACACTGATTCCGAGTATGAATTAGAGATTGAACGGATCCGCGAAAAATTTTCTCCGCTTGTAAAGATCTGTAAAGAATATGGAACCGCGATGCGTATTGGCACAAATCACGGCTCCCTATCCGATCGGATAATGAGCCGCTATGGCGATACACCTGTTGGTATGGTTGAGTCTGCCATGGAATTCCTCCGGATATGTGAAGAACTCAATTATTTTAATATTGTCCTTTCGATGAAGTCCAGTAATCCTCAGGTGATGGTGCAGGCATACCGTCTGCTCATCCGTCAGATGGAAAGCGAAGGGATGAATTATCCGCTGCACTTGGGAGTAACAGAGGCCGGCGACGGAGAAGATGGTAGAATTAAATCCGCAGTCGGAATAGGAACTCTGCTTGAAGACGGAATCGGCGATACAATCCGCGTTTCCCTTACCGAAGAGCCCGAATGTGAAATTCCCGTAGCGATTGCTTTAGTCAACAGATACAGCGGCAGAAGGGACCATGCGTCCATAACCCCTCTTATGGAACCTCCCTGTGATCCATTCACGTATCAAAGAAGGGAATCGTTTGAGGTTGCCGGAATAGGGGGAGAGAACGTTCCACGGGTATTTGCTGATTTCAGCAATGAAAAAATTTCTGATCATTGCGATTTAAAATCGATCGGCTACATTTACAATTCAACAATAGATAAATGGAACATAGGTGATCAGGCCTGCGATCTGATCTATCTGGGAAAAAATATTCTGCCTTATGATCTTCCCGGCAGTTTAAAAGCGGTTTATGATTTTGATTTCTGGAGATCGTTTAAAGACCGGACAGTCGGGTTTCCCTTCTTTTCTTCAGCAGAACAGTTCATTAAGTCAGAATTAAAATCATTCCTGCTGAACTTTGTAGAATTGGATGCATCTTCTGCGCTCACTAATAAATTTTCTATTCCCGTAAATGACGAGACAGTTGTTTTTATAATTACCACGGACAATCTTCACGGTATGGCAGAACAAAGACGTCTGTTTTTTGAACTGGTGAACCGGGGAATTAAAAATCCGGTCATAATTAAGCGTTCATACCAACTGGTAGACCCGGAAAATTTCCAGATCTATTCTTCAACGGATCTGGGCGCGCTCCTTATTGAGGGTTACGGAGACGGAGTCTGGCTTACCGCATCAGACAAAGAGGATAAAAAAATTGCAGATTCACTGGTCAACGGGACAAGCTTCGGGATTCTTCAGGCGGCCCGCACAAGGATCTCAAAAACAGAATATATCGCATGTCCGTCGTGCGGCAGGACTCTATTTGATCTGGTTGAGGTCACAAACTCTATAAGGGAGCGTACATCACACCTCAAAGGTTTAAAAATAGGCATTATGGGGTGTATTGTTAATGGACCCGGTGAGATGGCAGACGCTGATTTCGGATATGTTGGTTCCGGAACCGGTAAAATCACACTTTATAAGGGAAAAGAGATAATAAGACGTAATGTCGATTCTGGCTCAGCGGTTGAAGAATTAATAGAGATTATTAAAGAAAATGGTCGCTGGACTGAGCCATCTCAAATATAATTGACCTGAGGTTTGAATCTGAATTCTCATTGTGGTATATTTTGGCACGACATATGAGAAAATTTTTAATAAAATTAGCTAGAAGAAAAACCGCAGAGCTTTCAAATAGAAGTTTCTGAAGACCAAATGCACTCCCAATAACCGGAGTGCATTTTTTTTATATATGACTGCTGGAGAATTGACAAAATATCTGGAAGATTGGGCACCGCCCGGTGTCGCCTGGGAGAGAGACAATGTCGGACTTCAGGTCGGCTCCGGAGGAGCAGCAATCAAAAACATTATGCTCTGTCTTGAGCTGAATGATGAAGTCCTAGATGAAGCCATTCATAAAAAATGTAACTTTATTTTTACACACCACCCATTAATTTTCAATCCAATAAAAAAATTAGACACCGGAAAAGATCCACTAGCGCGGCTTATTGATCGGATAATTAAAAACAATATTACCGTGTATTCAGCCCATACTAATCTTGATTTTACAAAGGGAGGTGTCTCTTTCGAACTCGCAGAAACGCTCGGACTTGAGAATATAAGTTTTCTTGAACCAAGTCCGGGAAATCAATTCAAGATTGCTGTATTTGCCCCCCAATCTGCATTAGATAAAATCTCCGCTGCTGTTTTCGGGGAAGGGGCCGGACGAATCGGCGAATATGAAAATTGCAGTTTTGCGTCAAGGGGAGAGGGAACATTTAAAGGTTCGGAAAATTCCAATCCGCGGATAGGTAAAAAAAACAGAATTGAAAAAGTTGATGAAGTACGCTTCGAATTTATCACCGACTCATGGAAAATAGATAAAGTTGTTGCCGCTCTCAGAAAATCTCATCCATATGAAGAGCCTGCATTTGATATAATTCCCTTAAAGAACGCAAGTTCTAATTACGGGGCAGGCGCTATCGGCGAATTGAAAACCAGGATGAGCGAAAAAGCGTTTCTTGCTCATGTTAGCAGGTCGCTGAAGACAAGATCGGTCAAGTACTGCCTAGGCAAAGAGGGTTTTATAAGCAAAGTAGCCGTCTGCGGCGGATCTGGTTCGGAATTATTAAACTCGGCAATCAGCCGAGGCGCGGATGCGTTTGTAACCGCCGATATAAAATACCACGCATACCAGGAAGCGGACGGAAAAATTCTGATGATCGATGCCGGTCACTATGAAACTGAAATCGCGGGGCTGAATGCAGTAAGCCGGAAAATAAAAAAGTTTATTACCGTTAATAGCGATATAAAAATTTTGAAATATTCGGGGAGTACGAACCCGGTAAAGTTTTATAAACAATAAGGAGTATAAATTGATCGAGAAACTTGCAGTACTTTATGAACTCCAGTTAATTGATAATCAGCTGGATGAACTGGAGGAATTGCGCGGCGACCTTCCCGCCGCGGTAAATGATCTGAAACTGCAGATCGAAACAATCAAGAA
>JBAYWA010000067.1:0-7746 GCA_041674325.1 Melioribacteraceae bacterium
ATCCTGATGATAATCCTCGGCGGCGTAAAATTTTTTAAACGGGACTATCTCTGTAACTATCGGATCGTTCCATACCTTCGTGGAATCGAGCGCGCGTCTGTATTTTTCTGCAAGATTTTTCTGCTCCTCGGAATGATAGAAGATTGCCGAGCGGTATTGCGTACCCGTATCATTACCCTGCCGGTTAAGTGTGGTGGGATCGTGAGTTTTCCAGAATACTTCAAGTAGATCGGCATAGGAAATCTCTTCGGGATCGAAAGTAATCTGAGTACATTCCGCATGACCGGTCTGCCCTGTACATACTGCCTCATAAGTCGGGTTCGGCACAGTTCCTCCGCTGTAACCGCTCTCAATTTTTACTACCCCCCTCAATCTCTGAAAAACAGCTTCAGTGCACCAGAAGCATCCCGCCGCAAATGTTGCAATCTCATATTTTTCCGAATTATTCATCACAGCCTCCTCTTTCTTCTGCATGCCGGATCCAATTAAATCCTTATTCTTCCCGTCCAGACATCCGGATAAAATTAATAAAATTGTAATTGAGACAATTGAAAATATGGGTGACTTTTTCATCCTATTCCCGGATTCGATATGCAAATGTATAAAAAAAGACAGAAAGTCTTCAATGCCGGATGATTTTTTATCCGTATAAAAATTTTAGTTCACTTTAGAGATTTCATTTCTTAATTTTCATCGGGATAAAGCAGTAAGCCTCTTTAATAAGCAGAATCAGATTGATTCAACTTCTGAAAATTAATTAGAAGTATTTATTGAACGGGTTACGCAATCCGGCAAGACTCATCCTAAGCTTAACGCAATTTTTGATTTGCTCTTCTCCGCCTGCATACAGTACTTCGGAATTTTCAGAGGCCTATTGCAATAAATTCAAGATCTTCTTGCAATAATATTTTCTATGCGGAGGGTAAATATGAAAAGAGTCATCCTTCTTCTTTTTATCTCGGTTTCCGTATCGGATGCACAGCTGGTTGAAGAAAATTTCGATTACATCGCCGGTGTTTTAACGGCTGTCTCGACGAATTGGATTGAATCTCCAACCGGATCCACGGATATTCAGATCTTCAATGAAAATCTTTTCTTCTCCGGTTATCAATCGTCAAATATCGGAAATTTAATTATGCTCGATGGCGGCGCGTCCGGCCGTTCGGGTATAAACAGAACTTTTGCGGTGCAGTCAACTGCCGGGACAACTATTTACTGGTCTTTCCTGCTGAATGTGACTTCGACAGCTGAGATGGATTCAAGCGGAGGCATCGGAGATTATTTTTCGAATTTCCAAAATTCAACGATGACGCAAAACAAATCATATCTTTATTTAAAACAGGGGAGCGACTCCTCGAAGTATTGTATAGGATTGGCAAAAGCCAGCTCTGTCAGTCTGATATGGCACGAAGCAGAACTGAATGTTAATACTACTTATCTGATCGTTGCGGGATATTCAATTGTATCAGGAACAGGAAACGATATTTCAAAATTGTGGATCAATCCCGCATTAACCGGAGATGAGCCTGCTGCAGATCTTACAGTCACCGCGGTTCTGGATAATATTTCGGCATTCGTGCTTGAACAAAATTTTTTAAATCCTTTTAATCCTTCTACAATTATCTGATATACAATTCCGCGGAAGTCCGATGTTAATTTAACCGTATATAATCTGCTCGCTCAAAAGGCAGCTGAATTATTCAGGGGTTCATTGGAAGCGGGGCGGTATAAATCGGAATTCGACGGAACCGGTCTGCCGAGCGGAGTCTATTTCTGCAAACTGACAGCCGGAGAATATACGGAAGTGAGAAAATTGCTTCTCGTCAGGTAAAATATCTGAGTAAAATGAAAGCCTGAAAAAATATCATTCGCAATACTCTTATTCCTGGAAAACAGGCCGCTAAATTTAAAATTAGTTCAAAATTAAAATATAAACATCAGACTTTTCAGTCTTCATAAATGATGTTGATATACTCCAACCGTTAATTAAACCGGTCATGAAATAGTAGGGGAGAGATTTTTCTTTCCCGATTTCGTTAAAAATTGTTAATAGCACCAACTTTCATTCCAATCCATACATCTAAATTAAACCTTTTATAAAATTGCGGTGTTTGATTTTTGAACACTTATTTTTTACTCACTTAACGGAACAAAATGATGAAATATGCTTCTGATTCAAGGATTTTCTTAATTCTTATACTAATATCTGCATTTACCAGCACCTTAATTGCCCAGGATCGGCCTCAAAACATGCAGGGAAGGAGATTCGACCCCTCGATGATGCAGCCGATTGGCAAAATTTCCGGGTTCGTAGCCGACGCGCAGACTTCCGAACCTATAGAATATGCTAACATAGTTGTTTATAAATGGAGAGATTCCACTGTTGCTTACGGCTCCGTCACTTCGGACAGAGGCAGATTCGAAATTAATAAAATCATGCCGGGCAGATACTTTTTGAAAGTGTCATATATCGGCTATACAACAAAGAGATTCGATTCATTAACCGTTCTCCCAAACAAGCCGGAATTCAATTTAGGGCTTGTCAAACTGAGACCGAAAAATGTTAATATGAACGAGGTTGTTGTTCAGGGACAGCGCGACGCGTTAACGGCAAATCTGGATAAGAAGGTTTACACGGTAGACCAGAATATGGCTAACTCGGGCGGGACGGCTGTTGATGTAATGCAGAATGTTCCCTCAGTATCTGTTGATGCTGACGGAGCGGTCGCTGTAAGAGGTAATGCGAATATTAATGTGCTCGTTGACGGAAGACCCGCGGCGTTAGCCGGATTCAGCGGTTCCGATGTTCTCTCTCAGATACCCGCCAGCCAGATTGAATCAATAGAGATTGTTACAAATCCTTCCGCTAAATATGATCCGGAAGGAACCGGCGGAATCATAAATATAATTCTCAAAAAGAAATCGAACCTCGGTGTCAACGGCACTCTTATGGGCAACGCGGGAACCAAAGGAAGATACAGCTCATCCATTAATATGAATCTGCGCGGTGATGATTTTAATGTCTTCTCAAGTTACGACGGTCGATTTTTTAATATGGACGGCGGCGGCACAACACTTCGTACTTCAACTTTCCCTTCTCCTCAGGGAGATATTAATTCAGTATTAGACCAGAATTCATTCTCCAATAATACTATGAATAATCACAGTGTTAATCTGGGCGCGGATTATTACCTGGCCGAAAAAGAATTTATTACGCTTTCCGGTCAATGGAGATTCGGAGATAATGAAAATAAAAGCAACATCAGCAATCTGAATTATGCCGATATATCGGCAGTCCAGAGTCAATTCGACAGGATAACAGACGGAACCCGGAATAACAGCTCCGGAAATTATACACTGAGCTACAAAAAGAGTTACGAAACTATGTCGCACGAACTGACCGCGGACATTATGTACTCGCAGAGCTCGATGGGAAGCGATTCCAAAATCACACAGCAGTATTATATTCCCAATGAATCCTCTTCAATTCAGAGATCAATTTCGGACAATACAAATAAATTATGGCTGCTTCAGACAAATTATGTGCAGCCTCTTGGAGGATGGGGAAGACTGGAAACCGGATTGAGAAGCCAGATAAAAGACCTTGTTATGCTTAACGACTATCTTACCTGGAATCCTGCAACGCAGTCATTTGCGGCAAACGGACTGATTAATAATAATTACAATTATAAGGAGCAGGTTCACGCTCTATACGGAATTTTTTCTAATTCTCTCGGCAGTTTTACAACTCAGATCGGCCTGCGCGCCGAGCAGGTTATTGTCAAAGGAGAAAGCATTGTAACCCATCAGACTTATGAAAGTAAATATTTTCAGGTGTATCCAACGGTTCATCTCCGCTATAATTTCAATCAGCTGGATGAAATTCAGCTTAGTTACAGCAGAAGAATCGACCGGCCGCAGAATAGACAGCTCAATCCGTACGAAGACCGTTCCGATTCATTGAACATATTCAAGGGTAATCCTGACCTAAGACCTCAGTTTCATAATGCGCTGGAACTCGGGTACACAAAGACGCTCGGTAAATCTTCCGTAGTCACAAATTTATTCTACAAGCTCAGCACAAACTTGATAAGCACAATCAGCACTCTTATGCCCAACGGAGTTTCTTATTCCACTTTCCAGAATATTTCCGAGGGGTCATCTTACGGCGTTGAACTGATCGGTAATTCGCCCGTGACCGAATGGATGAGATTGAATGGTAGCGTTTCATATTTCAATAATAGTGTTAACGATTTAGGCACGCTTGGCGGGACCAACTCAAGCAACAGCTGGATGGCGCGCCTAAGCTCCATGATGACGGTTTCGGAAGGTTTGATTGTTCAGATGATGTTCATGTACAGATCTCCTTCCATTCAGCTCAGCACTGGAGGATTCGGCGGAAGAGGCGGTGATATGGGAGGAGGCGGAATGTTTTTCGGCGGTTCGGCAGCCCAGACTAAAATGAAAGAGATGTACTCTATGGACCTGATGATAAGAAAAGATATTATGGACGGACGGCTTTCTGTTACGATGCGGATATCGGATCTGTTTAATTCGCGTAAATTCAATACCGAAACCACCGGCGTGAATTATTTCATGATTAATAACAGAACTTTTGACTCAAGAACTGTCAACATTGGAATTAGTTACCGTCTGGTAGATACAAAAACAAGAATGATGGATCAGGAGAAGCAGAGAAGAATCGAAGAAGGTTATGATGAACTTTAGATCCAATTAGTTATTTAAATCACCCCCGGCACGGAGACAATTCAGAAAATTCCTGCCGGGTTTTTTTATCTCCCGCCTCAAAAAATTTCACGCAATTGATTATATTTAAGTGCAATTAAAGCGATAACCGAAGGTCAATTTATGAGTATTACAATAAGGGAAGTAAAATCCAAAAGCGATCTCAAGAAATTTATCCAGTTTCCTTTTTCAATTTATGAAGGTAATGACTGCTGGGTTCCGCCGCTGATTTTTGATGAGCTTAAAACGCTGGGTAAAGATAAAAATCCCGCATTCGATTTTTGCGAGGCTGAATACTGGCTCGCTTACAATGAGGGTAAGATCGTTGGCAGAATAGCCGGAATAATAAATCATAAGTATAATGAAAAATGGAAACAGAAATCGGCGCGTTTCGGCTGGATCGATTTTATTGACGATCCAGAAGTTTCAAAATCCCTGATAGATAAGGTTTCATCCTGGGCAAAAACGAAAGGGATGAATAAAATTCACGGACCGCTCGGATTTACTGACCTGGACGGAGAAGGGATGCTGATTGAAGGTTTTAACGAGCTCAGCACTTTCGGCTCAATCTACAATCATCCTTACTATCCAGTTCATTTGGAGAAACTCGGATTTGAGAAGGAGGCCGATTGGATCGAATTTTCAGTCGATTTTGATCCGAATGTAGCCGGTCCGGAGAAAGTTTCCAGAATAGCGGAGGCCGTTGCTCAAAGAAATAATCTGCATCTTCTGAAGGTCAAAAAAGCGAAAGAGATGCTCCCGTTCGCGCGCGATATATTCTATCTGATAAATGAGGCCTATAAGGATCTGTTCGGATTTGTAGAACTGACCGACAGACAGATTGATGTTTATGTTAAAGCATATTTCGGATTCATCAAGCCGGATTATGTGCCGATAGTACTTGATAAAGATAATAAGGTTGTTGCTTTTGGAATTACTATGCCTTCATTATATGTAGCAGTGCAGAAAAGCAGGGGAAAACTATTTCCTTTCGGGTTACTACAAATATTGAAAGCGATGAAAAATAATACCGATGTGGATCTCTATCTGACTGCCGTAAAACCGGAGTATCAGAATAAAGGTGTCAACGCGATTATAATCAATGAAGTTAATAATGTCTTCGTCAGGAATAAAATTAAGAAAGTTGAGACCAACAGGGAATTGGAAGAAAATTCAAAGATACAGGCTCAATGGAGATTCTTCCGGAACAGACAGCACAAAAGAAGACGCTGTTTTAAAAGATCAATTTAATCGGATTCTCACGGGCGGAATCAATGATCAGAATATTTGTTATAGTACTTCTCTTCTCTCTGAACTGCCCTGCTCAGAATTACAAGTCTGTTCATCAGATCGAAAATGAATACCACGCGATTAATTCCCCGCCTACCGCCGATATTATCAGATCAACTCAACATTTTATGATAAAGTCCACTGTACCGCAGACGCCCGTTAAAACAGTTTTTGGATATCTTCCCTGGTGGGAATATTCCTCGGGCTCGGCCGGGTCACTCAGATATGATCTGTTAACACATGTAGCGGTCGCATTCTTCGAGACGGACAGTGCAGGAGGCATCAAGGATCCTCCATTATGGCCGTGGAATGATCTGATCCTGAATGCAAATAACAATAATGTAAAGCTGATAATGGCCCTGTCGAATTTTGAACCGGCGCAGATTCATAATTTGCTTACCGATCCGGTTTCAAGGCAAAAATTGTTTGACTCTATCATAGAAAAAATTAAAAATTATGGATTCGACGGAGTGAATATTGATTTTGAAAATCTGAATATTCCCGACCGCGGATTTATTCTTAATAATTTTATGAAGTCACTCAGCGATTCAATTAAATCGCAATATCCGTTATCTGAAATCTCATTTGCTTCGCCGGCGGTGAACTCGGGCGGGTGGGATTTTACGGGACTTTCAAACTCGTGCGATTATCTGTTTCTTATGGGATATGATTATTACGGGAGCTGGAGCAATACAACGGGTCCTTCGGCGCCGCTTACCGGGACAAATTTCAATTTGACGTATTCATTGAATCAATATTACGCGGCAGTGCCGGCTGAAAAAATAATTTTCGGAGTACCGTATTACGGAAATTACTGGAGGACGGATTCATCGAATGCTTATACGTCCGTTGTGCCGTACGACAGTAACCGGACGGATAACAACTGGATAGCACCTTTGTTAACATATAAACAGATTGCTCCTTTAGCCGCCTCAAAAGAGAGAATGTGGGATGATAACTCCGGAACCCCGTGGCTCAGATGGTATGATTCAAAATGGAATCAGATCTGGTATGATGACGCAGTTTCACTCTCATTAAAATATGATTTGGCCATCTCAAAAAAATTGAAAGGAATTGGAATCTGGGCATTAGGCTACGATAAGGGGAAAACGGAATTGTGGAATTTGATAGAAACTAAATTTATTACGGCTGTTGAGGAAGATCATTTTGCAATGCCGATAGATTTTCATCTTAATCAGAATTATCCGAATCCGTTTAATCCGGAAACCGTGATCGGTTACCGGCTGCCGGTTGCTTGCATGGTAAGTTTAAGAGTTTACGATCTGCTCGGGAGAGAGGTTGCAGTGCTTGTAGACATGGAACAGGAAGCCGGGATCTACAATTCTAAATTCATAATTCATAATTCTAAATTACCCTCCGGAGTTTATTTCTATCGTCTCAGCGCCGGTACTTTTTCGGTGACAAAAAAGATGATTCTGGTCAGATGAGATTAACTGAATCCCTTTAGGGAGTATTGCATCAAATCTATAACAAAACAGGAGTGATGATGAAAAAGAATGTCGGAAGTTTTGACCGAATTGCCCGGTTTATTCTAGGACTTGTAATAATTGCCCTGGGATTTCTGTATCAGAGCTGGTGGGGAATAATTGGAATAGTTCCTCTGTTCACATCCGCTATTGGATGGTGCCCGGCTTACCTGCCGTTCGGTATTTCAACTTGCAAAACTGATTTAGAGAAAAAATAATCGAA